>QHWL01000203.1 GCA_003222555.1 Acidobacteriota bacterium
CCCGACCGTGGCTGCCATGATTGCCGCGGCGATTGAGCGTAATTTCATTGCCCGACTATACCAAATTTCACTGAAGAACCAACCGCCAAATGTACGCAAAATCCGGCTTAGAGGTTGTGAACAAATCACGTTCAACGCAGAGACCGCGGAGGCCGCCGAGAAGAAATGCCTAAAAATTTCTCTGCGAGCTCTGCGTTCAAACGTCGCATTTTTTCACAGGCTCTGAAGGCGGACACTACGTCCGGGTCGACAGATCAGGCGCGCTGGAGCAGGGGGCGGAGCGCCCGGATATCGCGCGCGGTCTCGAGCGTCAGCACCCTCTCGATTAGCCGCTCGGCAGTTGCCGTGCCGAGAACCGGCGCTGTAAGGTCTCGGCACTTGCTGACGACCTCGGAACGATCCATCGGGTTCGCGGCCGTGCCGCGTACGGCCTCAACGCGCTCCGCGAGCCGTGTGCCATCGCTCAGCGTGACCTCGACGATCGCCTGTCGCTGCGGCATCCGACGCTCGAGTTCCTCGTCAGGCACGAGCTCGACCTTCGCCCGGTGCTTCAGGATCACGGGGTCCTGCATCCGTGCTTTGTCGTGCGCGGCTGCGAACGAGGCCGTCTTGTCGAGGATCATCACCGCGACCATGTGCTGAAGACAGATATCCGGAATCTCGCGGTTGTTCACGACCGCGCCGGCGCTGGCGGCGAGTCGAACGACGATGCGCTGAACCTGGTCGGCCTGGAATGGATGGCGGCGCAGCAGGTTGTCAAGCGCATCGAGCGGCGCCTGGATGGGAGAGCCGACGGTCCATTTCTTGATGTCGGTCCGTGTGACCTCGTGTCGCTCGCCCAGACGTTCGGCGAGCGCGGCGGGATCGCCGTGCGGTGCCATCGCCTCGAAGAAGTTGTCTTCGCCCGAGAACACGTCGTCAACGCCGTTCCAGCCCGAGCGGACGATGAGCGCCGCCGTCACTCCGTTACGGGCCGGCATCCCGGCGAACACGAATCCTTTTTCGATGTGGTCCGTGTCGCGCTCCCACGCAGCAAAGCCGGATGCCTGCTGGGCGGCGTAGTCGAGCAGCCAGCGCATCTGCTGCGCGTTCAGACGAGCCACACATCCCGCGGCCGCCGAGGCGCCGAAAGTGCCGGCGATGCTGTGGGTGCTGCGATGGCTCTCGGTCCGAAACTTCCCGCCGCCGAGCGCCATCGTCACTCTCGGACCGATGTCGTAGCCCAGCGCCACCGCGCGCACGAAGCCCGGTCCATCGCTCCCGAATTTCTCGGCGACCGCCAACGCCGCCGGCACGACGGCCGATCCCGGATGTGACTGCGAGAGACTGTGCGAATCATCCGTTTCGTCCGAGTGCGCCAGCACGCCGTTGGCGAGCGCCGCTTCCATCGGGCCACAGAGCACCGTGGAGCCCGCAACGGTCCCGGTTGCGTCGCCCCCATACGCACGGGCGAACGCGATCGCCGCCCGCCCTGGTTTCAGCTCGGATCCCGAAATCATCGCGGCGAACGTGTCCAGGATGTGATGCTTGGTCTTTTCGACGACTTCGGACGGAAGCGTGCGCTCGCCGGCAGCCGCCATGTAGTTGCTGAGCGCCGTCATGACCGGACCCGGTGAGTCCGCGCGGAGTCGCGTCCAGGGAAGCGCGGTCGCACCCAGTGTGACGGCCCCGCGGGAAACCAGGTACAGGAATTCCTTGCGGTTCAGTTTCATGGTGGCGCTCCCCTGCAATCGGTGCCGCTCTGAAGATCCGCAGCGATTCTACCTCCCAAGCCTCCAAGAGACCATCGAGCGTCGTTCGCCTTTGAAAAGCCCCCATCGTTCAACGATAATCAGCCCTGGCTAAACCGCGCTGCGGGGCGAGCGTTCGCCCGGTCGTCCCGCAGGCCGGAAATGGGAGGATTCATGCGCACGAAGGTGCCGCTCGCTGGGTTTCTACTCCTCGCGCTCTGGGCCGCCAGTGTGATTCACGCGCAGATCACCAATCCGATTCCGGACCCGATCGTGAAACGTGGACTGAGCGTCGAGATCAAGGACGTCGTGCGCCTGCCGGATACTCGCAGGCTGCGGCCGGCCGATCAGGACGTGGTGCCGGCCGGCTGGGCGCGCGTCAGTTACGTCCGCGACCTTCCGGACGGCCGCCGGTTCGCCAACGACTCGCGCGGGCTGCTGTACCTGCTCGATCGCAACAACCAGCCCTCTGTGTATGCGAACGTCGGTGCCACCTTCCCGTTCGCTGTCTACAACAGGCTGGAGAGCGGGTTCATCGGATTCGACTTCCACCCGGAATTCGCGCGGAACGGGTTGTTCTACACGGTTCACGCCGAACGCGCGATGGGCAATCCCGCGACGCCAAACTTCATCCCGCCGGGGTTCACGCTTGCCGATGTGACCTACCACAACGTCATCACGGAGTGGCGCGCCACGAACCCCGCTGCGAACACCTTCGAGGGCACCAGGCGTGAGCTGCTCCGCGTCGCCCACATCGTCAGCAACCTCACCCACCCGTTCGGCCATCTCGAATTCAACCCGACGTCGAAACCCGGTGCGCCCGATTACGGCCTGCTCTACACGAGCGGCAGCGACCTGGGGTTCAGCAACGGCGGGGGACCGCATGCAAGCAATCCCGGCCAGACACAGCGCCTCGACACGGTCGTCGGCGCCATTCTGCGCATCGACCCACGCAGTCCTTCAGTGTCTGGAGGCATGAAGGGGCTCGGGGATTACACGATTCCACCGGGCAACAAGTTCGCCGCGGATGGCGACCCGAAGACGCTGGGCGAGATCTACGCGTACGGATTCCGGAACGCCCATCGGCTTTCGTGGGATCTCACCGACGGGACGATGTTCGCCTCGGACATCGGAATGAACAACATCGAGGAAATCAATATCGTTCACAATGGCAACAACTACGGCTGGATGAAGCGCGAGGGGATTTTCGAGAACGGCGTGACACGACCCGGCGGCGCCCTCAACCAGCTCTTCCCGCTGCCTGCGGAGATCCTCGACGGGCGGGTGAAGGACGGGTTCACTTACCCGGTTGCGATGTACGACCACAACGAAGGGCAGTCGGTGAGCGGTGGATTCGCCTACCACGGCCGCGTTCCCGCACTGCGCGGCAAGTTCGTCTTTGGCGACATCCTCCGTGGACGCCTCTTCGTGGCCGACCTCGCGGAGATGAAAAAGGCCGACGATGGGATTCCACAGACCGTGGCGCCCATTGAAGAACTCCAACTGTACGTGCGTGGACCGGACGGCCACCGCACGTATGTGACGTTCCGGGAGCTCATCGAGGCGACTAACGGCGCGACCGTCACCCGGGCCGACCTGCACATCAGCCGCAGCCGCGACGGAGAGCTCTTCATCACGTCGAGGCAGGACGGCATGATCCGAATGCTCGTTCCCGACACCGGGGGACGCTGACGTCGTCGGCGCGCGCTGCAGTTCACAGTTATTCGTTCGAGGTTTCGTTTGCTCCACTCATCAGGAATTCCTCTGAATTCCGACATCCGACGCCTGCACGAGTCTCCTTCGCCTCAATCGTTTGCAGCGCTTCGCCATCCGGGCTTTCGTGCGTTCTTTTTCGGTTCAGCCGCAGCGATGTTGGCCGATAGCATCGAGCACGTCATCAGCTACTGGGTCGTCTTCCAGAAGTTCCGTTCGCCTGCCTTGGGCGGATTCGCGGTGGTTTCGCATTGGCTTCCGTTCTTGCTCTTTTCGGTGCACGTGGGTGCCCTCGCCGATCGTTTGGATCCGCGGCGGATCATTCAACTTGGTATGTCGCTGTTCATGTTCGTGTCTGTGGCGTGGGGCATCCTCTTCATGACGGACACATTGCAGATGTGGCATGCGATGGCCTTGCTGGTAATACACGGCATCGCGGGCGTGCTGTGGAATCCGCCGGCGCAGGCGTTCATCCACGACGTCGTGAGCCCTCACCAATTGCAAAGCGCCGTGCGGCTCACGGCGAGCGCTCGTTACCTGGGCTTGTTGTTGGGCCCTGCAGTCGGTGCCGCGCTGTTGCTTGCGCTGGGCCCGGCGCATGGCATCCTTGCGAACGCGTTCATCTATTTGCCGTTGACCCTGTGGTTGTGGCGCGCGCCCTATGGCCCGCGCTTTCGGAAGAAGGCCGCGGCTTCGACGGGGGTGCGCGGCTTCGCCGATATCGTCAATACGTTCCGCGCCGTTGCCGCCAACTCTACAATCGTATCGATGACGTTGCTGGCTGGAGGGGCCTCGCTCTTCATCGGCAACGCGTA
>QHWL01000204.1 GCA_003222555.1 Acidobacteriota bacterium
CACTTGCGGCAGATTGTTCAGATCGCAAGTGTCGTTCACCGTCTGTCCCGTGCTCAAGCCGCCCGACAACTGTCCGCCCAGTGCGAACCGCGCATTGAGCGTGACATCCATGCCGGTATAGACCTCGGTCTGCTTGCCGTAATGCGTCACTTGCGTCACCAGGTTATTGACCTGGCCGAATAGCGTTGGCTTCACGTCGTAGAGTCCGCAGATCTGGTTCCCACCACCGCCGGGCAACCGCGAATCTTTCGGCGCCGTGACGCAGAACGGATCGTAGTCTCCCGGCGTCGTCGCCTGATTGTCGGTTACAAGGAAGTTGCCGTACCAGGTGCGGAAATAGCCGAAATTCAGCGCGATGCCCGGTCTCAGCTCCTGCTGGATGGACGCCGAAGTCTGCCAGTTGTAGCCGCGATTCCCAGTCGTCACGTCGTCCCCGTAGCGCGTGGTGATTCTCGTCTGACCAAAGTTGGCAGGTGAGAACGGTCCAAGCTCGTTGGGTTGCGGGATGTAGTCGCCGTTGGTGTCGTTCCACGCCCGCGTCGCGGTGTTGACCGACGTATTCACGGGACTGTTCGCGCTGGCGACGCCGGTAGTCGTCTCCCAGGCCACATACCGGCCCAGAAACACCTTGAGCGCGGTCTTGCCGTTGCCAAACAGGTCGTAGGCGGCGCCCAGCCGCGGGGAGAGATCCCTCCAGTTCGGCACGTCATCTACCCGCTGGAAATCGCGCGCGGGCACCCATCGCCCCGCCGGCAGGTGCAGTTCGGGGACGTACGCGTTGAGGTCATCGAACCGCACACCAAGATTGAGCGTCACTTTTCTGATGGTCCACTGATCCTGAGCGTAGAATCCGAGCTTCCTCTGCTGCACCTCATCGATGTAGGGCGTCGCGAAGTATGTGACCGACTGGGGCACCGCGTTCCGAAACGTGTAGCTCAGATCGTGGTTGACAAAAGCCTCGCGCACCCGCCACGCCTGCATCAGGGTGAGCCCCGTCTTGAAAGCATGCGAACCGGTGATATAGGACACAGCGAAGCGTTGGTTGATCTGGCCGAACTCCTGGGTTCCCCAGGCCATGGTGGCAGTAAGACCCGAGCCTCTGGAGCCGTACCGGTAATTCCTCGAGAGCTCCAAGACAGAGTAGTCGTCATAGGTCCCGCCCGTCAGAAGGTTGCGAATAGTCCCAATCACCGCCGTCCCACCAGCCTCGAACAGGAGGCGGTTGGTGGCCGGCAAGTTCCAGCTGGCCTGCACCCTGTAGTTGGGCTGATACAAGTGAGCCCCGGCTGCTTCAGGCGCAGTGAGCGCATTTTGTATGGCCCAGAAGCAGTTGCAGTTGCCTTCAGTAACGTAAGTGAGGTTCAGCTTGTTCCTCTGCGACACTTGCCACGTCGCGCGCAGGCTGGTCTCCCGGTAGTAGTCCTCTGTGTAGGCCGGCCGGCTGAGATCGGGCTCGTAGAACAAGGTGCCCTGGAGCTTGTTGAAATAATTCCCCGGCAGATACGAGCGAGTGGTGAACCACCGCTGGCCGAAAGAGAACCACAACTTATTCTTCTTGATTGGGCCGCCCATTCCCCCACCGAGGTCATACAGCGTTTTGATCTGGGGTTGCGCGCCCACGCCACGTGCGCGCAACTCGTCCGTCACGTTCGTATTCTGCAGCTTCGGGTGGCCGAAGCTGGTTTGTAAGGATCCAGTGAAGGTGTTGCCTCCATCCTTGGGAACAATGTTCATCTGGACGCCCCCGGTCTCGCTTTCAGCGAGGATCCCGCCAGTTTCGACCGTGACTTCTTGAGTGCTCCCGGGGTTGATACTGGAGGTGCGGTTGCCGGAGCCCATCAGGGTGTTGAATGTCATACCGTCCCGAAGGTAAATAAAGTCTGCTTGGCGACTGCCGTGGATCCCGAACCCCTGGTCCTGCTCCCCCTGATTGCCGCCGACATCCTGGCGGTTCGCCGTTGCCAAAACAGCCCCCGGGAGCAGCGTGTTATAGAGGTTCACATTGCTGCCGACCGGTAGCGCATCCACGACGTCGCGCGCAAACACTTTCTGCTGCATGATGTTCTGGACGTCCACCACAGGAGTCTCCCCCGAGACCGTGATCGTCTCCTCCAGCGACCCCACTTTCAGCTCGGCATTCACCGTCGCGGTGAACGCCGTCGTCAGCTCGAGGCCTTCGCGCCTGAACGTGCTAAAACCGGGCAAGGTGAAAGTGACGGTGTACAGTCCGGGCCGCAAGTCGACAATTCGGTAGAGGCCTTGGTCGTCGGTGACGGACGTGCGGACCTTTTCAATGAGGGCGGGACTGGCGGCTTCCACGGTGACGCCGGGCAGCACCGCGCCCGTCGCGTCTGTCACCAGGCCCGCGATCGTGCCGCTCACCACAGTCTGCGCCCACGCGACGGCCGGCAGAAGCATGAGACCCGACACAATGACGAGACGTGCGACTCTCTGTGCGTTCATGGCTTTTCCTCCTCACCTCATGAGGGAAGCGTGGGAGCCGAACGTTCCTCGGCCCGCTCGCGCCTCGCATGCGCGGGAGGGCGTTCGGCGTCGGCCTGTGAGCGGCCGTTTGAGAAAAGGGGCTTCTGAAGGGCGGGGGGTATGCGCTTGGCTGATCGGTACCGAGGCGGCTGACCTGAGAGGCCCAGTCACCTCACCGCCACGCCGACTTCCGCCTGGCAGTCTCTTCATGGAAACTGCGATTCTCAGGTGCGGGATGCTACACCCCGCATCAGGGGCTGTCAACCTTGTGAAGATGCTGTGTTAGGCGTCGCTTGTAAGTACCAGTGACTCGGCCTTCCTTTCCGATCGCGATCAGAACATCGCGATAGGATTCACCGGTGACCGGGTGCCGCCCGCTGCCCGTGTTAGCATCGGGGGTCTCAAGAACATCGGTAAACAGATGACGCTCTTCAGAACAAAACAGTTGCCCGTCAGCCGTGACGCCGTCGCCCCGGACGGATCCGATGTACGCACTCTGCTGGCTCTTGAGGGTGGTGGTATGTCTCATTTCGAGCTCTCAGCCGGTCACACGTCCACCGCGGTTACGCATCGAACTGTCGGAGAAATATGGTTCGTCCTTTCAGGCTCGGGCGAAATGTGGCGCAAGCAAGCGCAGTACGAGGAGACTATCCCGATTGAAGCGGGGGTGTGTCTCACGATTCCGCTCGGCACTCATTTCCAGTTTCGCGCGTTCGGCTCCGAGCCGCTTGCCGCGCTTGGTGTTACGATGCCACCCTGGCCCGGCGAGGGCGAGGCCGTGCGTGTACAGGGCAAATGGGAACCGACTGTGCCGGACTAAACGGAGGGAAGGCTATTGCTGAAATGGATCAGGTCGTTGTTCTCCGGGCCCACGCCGACGGGACCTCCGCAGGTGCTTCGAGCCTTCTCCCCCGATCAACCCACCATTGCACAGGCAGGCATCCGCGCTGACCAAGGTGGGTGGCGGATCGATGCGACCCGAGAACAGACGATACGGCTCTTCGAAGCGGAACACCCCGACGTGGAGCAGTGTCTGCTGAGCTATCGAGCCGAACTTAGAACAGAAGGCCTCAACGGCCGCGCCTTTCTCGAAATGTGGTGCCGCCTGCCGGGCCGGGGCGAGTTCTTCTCAAAGGGCCATCAGCAAGCGGTATCGGGTACCGCCAACTGGGCTCGCTACGAGATTCCGTTCTACCTGAAAGAGGGCCAGAAACCCGATCTCATCAAGCTCAACCTGACAGTGGAGGGCGCGGGCACGGTGTGGATCAAGAACATCGAACTGCTAAAGACGCCGCTCGCATCGTGAGGGGGGGCACCTACCGCCTGAGCTACTTACAGGCGTTGGAAAGGCGGCGTTCAACAGCTGAGCGATACGCGCGGCGTTTTACCGCCTGGGTTCTCACGTCTAAGTTCGGGTTGCTGGCGTTTTCAGCAACCTGTCAGTGCGTCAAACCGTACACGAGGTAATTGACGCCCAGCTTGTACGCCTCGTTGGTCTGATCGATGGGACGAAGTCCCTGGCCAGACCATTCCCAGAACTGCGAGATATCGGTGTTGTAGTTGATGATGATTTGGAGCCGCTTCCGCTGATCGTTGTCCTCATACACACCGCGAAAGATCGGCTGCCCGGCATTGTACGCCTGAGGTACGACATCCAGCCGGTTGATCTCGAAGAAGGCATGAAAAATGGGGTGCGTCGGCTGCATCTCGAAGAAGCGCACGTCGGGCAACACCCGCCTCATGTTCTCCTCGAACGGCTCCCAGCCTGGGCTGCCGAAG
>QHWL01000205.1 GCA_003222555.1 Acidobacteriota bacterium
TGCCGACCGATGTCTCGTAGAGGCCGGGCCGGTTCACATGCCCGCTGACAGAAAAGAGCCTCGTGCCGCCCTGCTTCGGCGTTCCCAGCCCCGCGAAGCGCTCCGCGCCCCCTCGGAGAATGAACGGGACGCAGGCCAGCGTTTCCACGTTGTTGACGATGGTGGGACACTGGAACAGGCCGGAGATTGCGGGAAAGGGGGGCTTGAGCCTGGGAAATCCCTTTCCCCCCTCTAAAGAGGTGAGCAAGGCTGTTTCCTCTCCGCAGATGTAGGCTCCCGCCCCGCGATGGATGACGACATCCAGGTCGAAGCCGCTCCCCTGGATGTTCTTGCCCAGCCAGCCTCGGGCGTAAGCTTCTTCCACTGCCCGATTGAAGCGATAGGCTGGCCGAAAATACTCGCCCCGAATGTAGACGTACGCCTTGTGGCTCCCGATCGCGAAGGCAGCGATCAGCATGCCCTCCAGAAGTGCATGAGGGTCGCGCTCGAGGATGTATCGATCCTTGAAAGTCCCCGGTTCCCCTTCATCGGCGTTGACGACCAGATACTTGGGTTTCGGGCTGCCCTTTGGGATGAACGACCATTTTCTTCCTGTCGGAAATCCGGCTCCGCCCAGACCGCGAAGGTTGGCCCGCGAGACCTCGTCGACGATCTGCGCCGGCGTCATCGAGAACGCCTTCCTGGCTGCGGCGTAACCTTCGTCCGCGATGTAAGCGTCCCACCAGGCTCCCCCTGCGTCCTTGAACCTCGTAGAGAGCACTGGTCCATCGGTCGCGATAAAGGGTTGCGGCTCGTCGACCAGGCCCGAGCCTGAGGAGGCGGGGTCTTTCAATGCCTCCTGCAGTATGGCTTCGACGTTGCCCGTCCCCAGCGGCCCGACGAACTGCTCGTCCAACTGCGCCATCGGCGCGATTTCGCAGGCGCAGAGACACTCAACCTCGGTGAGGGTCAGCTCGCCGCCGGGGGTCGTCTCACCAGGGCTGATTTTCAGACGATCCTTGATCTGGGTCAGCACGTCCTCTGCGCCCCGCAACACACACGGCAGGCTCGTGCACACGCGAAGCTCGCGCCTCCCCGCGGGTCTTGTGCGGAACATCGTGTAGAAGGAAACGACCTCCCTGACATGGGAGACAGCCATTCCCAGGAGGGTTCCCACCCAGAACTCAGCGTCAGACGAGACGTAGCCGAGATTCTCCTGAACCAGCCACAAGAGCGGGAGCATCGCTGCCCGTGGCTCGTCGTAGCGCCGGATGATCTCCCGGGCTTGTGGTTCGAGCGCTGCGAGGTTCACCGATCGAGCTCGCCGCCGATCATGTTGACCGACCCGAATGTTGGAGTGACGTCAGCTATCATGTCCCCGATGAGGAGCTTGGGCAGAGCCGACATAATCGCAAAGCAAGGTGGACGGACTCGGACACGGTATGCGCTGCTGGTTCCATCGCTGACAATGTAAAACCCCAGTTCCCCGTTAGCCCCCTCCACCGGAAAATACACTTCACCCTTCGGCGGCCGTATGCCATGGCCGTACATCACTAGTTTGAACTGCTGCATCAGCCCTTCGATATTGCCGTAGGTATCCTCTTTGGCAGGCAGGAAGACGCGCTTTTCGCCTGCTTCGATGTTCGGGTGCTGGGATTTCGCCGCGCCCTCGAGAGTCGGATCAGTCACGGCGCGGGCGTCGACAATGGCCGCGATGTTTCCAATCTTGCCCTCGTCCACCATCTCCGCGGCCGGTATCGGGCGACCTGTCTCGGGGTGGGCCAGGAACGGCCCCGGAGGGAGATCCCGCAGGGCCTGTTCGACAATCCGTATGGACTGTTCCATCTCTTCCATCCGCACCAGAAAGCGGTCGTAGTTGTCCCCTCGGGTTCCGACCGGGACGTCAAACTGGAGTCGATCGTAGACGGCGTACGGGCAATCTTTGCGCACGTCGTACTCGACGCCAGTCGAGCGAAGGAACGGCCCGGTGATGCCGTGGGAGATCGCGTCGTCGGCGGAGATCTTGCCGGTCCCTGACATGCGGTCGACGAAGATGCGGTTGCGAGTGAGCAGCGCATCCGACTCAGCAAGGACCTTTCGGGTTTCCTGCAGCGCCTTCCGGCACCGTTCATCGAAACCCTCAGGCAAATCGGCCTTCACTCCGCCCACGCGACAGTAGGACACTGTCAGGCGCGCGCCTGTCACCATCTCGACGAGCTCCCACAGAAATTCCCGTGCCTTGATCATATAGAGGAAGACACTGAAGGCCCCCAACTCCATGGCACCGGCGCCCACACAGGTGAGGTGGTCCGTGATCCGGGAGATTTCCGAAACGATGACCCGGATATAGTGGCAGCGCTCGGGAACCGAGATTCCGAGCAGCTTCTCCACGGCCATGCAGTAGCCCATGTTATTGATAAGGGGAGAGACGTAGTTGAGCCGGTCGGTATAGGGGATGACGCCGTTGTAGTCCACCGTCTCCGCCATCTTCTCGAAGCCCCGGTGGAGATAGCCGATCTCCACATCGGTGTCCACAATCTGCTCTCCATCGAGCTTGGTGACGATTCGAATAATCCCATGCATAGCCGGATGCGCGGGACCGACGTTGAGGAGCATCTCCCGGATTTCCGGTTCCCCTGGCGGGCTTCCAGGCGTTTTGGTGAGATCCATTGGCGGAGTCGGCTGAGCCACTAATTGACCGGCCCTATCAACGGCTGCCGCTTATTGACCGGGTAGTCCTTTCGAAGCGGATGGCCGACGAACCCTTCGTACATCAGAATGCGTTTCAAATGCCGATGACCGCGGAAGCGGATTCCGAACATATCCCAGACTTCCCGCTCGAGCCAATCAGCGCTTGCCCACAGAGAGCTGAGGGAATCTACCTCTGGCTCAGCTTCCTCGACTTCCCCTACAGGGATCTCTAATCGCAGCCGGTGTTTGAGCGGCAGTGAAAAGAAGTGGTAGACCACGACGAAGCGTGCGGGTCCCGGGGTCCCCGGCGCGGCACCCGCGCTGGGGTGGCCTCCCGGGGGTCCGGGCCAGGGATCCGCGTCTGGAATTTCCGGCGAGGGGCTCACCGCGATTCCAGAGTTGGCGAAGAAGGCCGGGGACCGCTTCGTCCCAAACGTTGAGAAGTCCACGGCCGTGAGATCCATGAGAAAATTCATCTGAAAGAGGGTGTCTTCCTTCAGCATCCGCGCAGCCTCGAGCAGAAACTCGCGGCCGAGAATCACCGTGGCATCGCCCCGGTACGAGTGGGAGGCCTTGACACCAGCCGGGAAACGATCTTTGACAGCTTGGATCAGAGAAGCCGCGTTCATCGCTCAAACTCCGGCCTGACCTCAGGGCGTGGCCGCTGGCCGGTCGAGTGCTGGATCTGGATCTTGGCCTGGAGCTTGATCAAGCCGTCGAGAACGTACTCTGGCCGCGGAGGACAGCCCGGGATATAGACATCCACGGGAATGATCGTGTCGATCCCCATCACCGTCGCATAGTTGTCATAGAAACCGCCTGTGCAGGTGCAGACCCCGAAAGAGACGACCCACTTGGGCTCGGCCATCTGCTCATAAATGCGAACGAGCACCGGCGCTATCTTGTGGCTGATCGTGCCAACGACAAAAAGCACATCCGCCTGGCGCGGAGAGAATCTCGGCAGGCCGGCGCCGAAGCGGTCGACATCGTAATGGGAGCAGGCTGTGGCCATGTACTCCATCCCGCAGCAGGCGGTGACGAATGGATACTGGAAGATTGAGAACTTACGTGCCCAGCCAATGGCCTCGTCGAGTCGGCTCGTGAAGAATCCCGCGTGATCGGACATCTCGATACCAGACGATCTCTCACTGCCAGACATTTATCACTACCATTCCAGGGCGCCATTGTCCCAGGCGTAGAAGAACCCCACCATCAGGATTCCTAGGAAGATGATCATCTCCACGAGACCCAAGACGCCGAGCCCACGATACGCAACGGCCCACGGGTACAGGAAGACGAGCTCGACGTCGAACAGGATGAAGAGAATGGCGGTCAGGTAGAACTTGACCGATACGTGACCGCTCGGGAGGGAGAATGCGACCTCTCCGCACTCGAACGCCTCTGATTTCACGGGCGATGGCTTCTTCGGGCCGAGCACGGATGACAGCACGATGAACGTGCCGGTGAGCGCCCCCGTCAGGACAAAGAAAATGACGAGCCCGAGATATTCACTCATCGGTCAGTCCAATGGGTTCCCATTGTACATAGAATTGTTGGGATTACGGTGGCACCGTCCAGGCCGTAAAGGTCTCGGGAAACATTCCTCCGATAATCGTAACCAACGCCGCAACCGCAAGCGCTGCAGACACGGCAACAGGAAGGCGTCCGGGCGCCAACCCCTG
>QHWL01000130.1 GCA_003222555.1 Acidobacteriota bacterium
TGGCGCTCGCCGTTGTCCCGTCCGCCCAGCAGCCGGATGCGCTGAAGGCGGCCGCGGACGCGCTTGGTGCGGCCAAAATCAACACCCTGCAATTCACGGGCTCGGGGGCCAACTTCTCGGTCGGACAGAATTTCACTCCAAACGAGCCGTGGCCACGCGTCACCGTGAAGAATTACACGGCGTCAATCAATTACGGCACGGGCAGCATGCGCCAGGAGCTCCTGCGCGAAATGGGCCCGGTCATGCCCCGTGGCGGCGGCGCACCATTCACCGGCGAGCAGCGCCAGATCCAGGTCGTCAGCGGGAACGACGCCTGGAACGTGCCCGCTCCTCCGCCCGGCGCCCCCGCAGCTGGTGGTGGCGGCCGTGCAGGCGGCGCCCCGCCGGCAGCGCCGCAGCCGGGAGCGGCGGTCGAGCGCATGCTCGCTCTGTGGGCGACGCCTCAAGGCTTCGTGAAAGCCGCGATGGCCAACAACGCGACAACCAGGAAGGCCAACGGCGGCACGGAAGTGTCGTTCACCGTCGGTGGCAAGTACAAGATGACGGGGATCCTCAACGCGCAGAACCAGGTCGAGCGGGTGCAGACCTGGATGGATCAACCGATCGTGGGCGACATGCTCGTCGAAACCACATACAGCGGGTACAAGGACTTCGGCGGCGTCATGTTCCCCTCGCATATCGTCCAGAAGCAGGACGGCTTTCCTTCGCTCGATTTGACGATTGCCTCTGTGACGGCGAATCCAGCGGTCGACATCACGGTGCCCGACAACGTGCGCGGCGCGCAACCTCCCCCGGTCCGCGTCGACTCCGCGAAGCTGGCCGACGGCGTCTACTATCTCACCGGCGGCACGCATCACAGTTTGGTGGTGGAGATGAAGGACCACATCGTGTTGGTCGACACGCCGAACGACGCGCCGCGGGCGCTGGCGGTGATCGCGAAGACGAAGGAAGTCGTCCCGAACAAGCCGATCCGCTACGTCGTTACCAGCCACCATCACTGGGATCACCTCGGGGGCATCCGTTCGGCGATCGATGAAGGCGCCACCATCGTCACGCATCAGACCAACAAGGCCTTCCTCGAGCGGGTGGCGAAGACGCCGCACACGATCAATCCCGACAGGCTCTCGACGTCGAAGAAGGCCGTGAAGATCCAGACCGTCGGTGACATGGCGAAGCTCACCGACGGTACGCGGACGATAGAGCTGTACAACTTGACGGGTTATGAGCACACTCGCGATATGCTCGTGGTGTACCTGCCAAAGGAAAAGATCCTGGCCGAGCCGGACGCGTTCACGCCGCCGGCGACCCCGACCACTCCGCTCGCCACTTCGGCGGTTCCGTACGCGGCCGCGTTGTACGACAACATCCAGCGGCGGAAGCTCGACGTGAAGACGATCGCACCGTTTCACGGGGGGCGCATGACAGACGTGCCCGAGCTGGCGAAAGCCGCTGGCAAGAGCTCGACGGTAACCCAGTAGGGCGTCTTTGTTGGCAGAGCCGGGCGCGCGGCAGGCGGGTCCACGACCCGCTTGCCGTTAGGTCCTGAAAAGGGAGGACGGAGCAATGTCGCATCGTGGTGCACGTCAGGTCGTGATCGGCCTGACGCTTCTCTGCTTTGTCTATGTCGCAAGGCACGCGACCCTTAGTGCGACGGTGTCGCTCCCCAACCCGGTCGTCGACGAGCAGCTCGCCGTATCGGAGGGCTGGCCAACGGCTGTTCTCGCGGGTGGTTGTTTCTGGGGCGTCGACGCCGTCTTCAAGCACGTTCGAGGTGTCAAGAGCGTCACGTCAGGATATTCAGGCGGCTCTCGGTCCACGGCTCAATATGAAATCGTGAGCAGCGGTCTCACCGGGCATGCCGAATCGGTCAGAATCGTCTACGATCCCGCCCAGATTTCGTATGGCCAGCTTCTGAAAGTATTTTTCTCGGTCGCGCATAATCCCACGCAACTGAACCGGCAAGGACCGGACGAAGGCACCCAGTATCGATCGGCCATCTTTGTCGCAAACGAAGAGCAGAAACGGATCGCGCAGGCTTACATCGCTCAACTCAACCAGGCCAAAGTATTCCAACGGCCAATCGTGACGCAGGTGGTCGGCCTGACCGGTTTTTACGAAGCTGAAGACTACCATCAAGACTACCTCGCACATCATCTCGACAGCCCATACATCAGGATGAACGATCTGCCCAAGGTGGAAAACCTTCGTCAGGAGTTTCCCGATTTGTACGTGCGCTAGAGTAAAAAATGCGACGTTTGAACGCAGAGCTCGCGGAGCACGCTGAGAAATCCTTTGGGCATTTCTTCTCTGCGGCCTCCGCGGTCTCTGCGTCGAACGTGATTTGTTCAACATCTGTTCAGGCGGACTGTTGAGTGTAGACTGCTGAAGGGGAGCGAACATGAACAAGATTTGCTGGCTCGCCGTCTGCCTGTCTGTGGTTGCCGGGGGGTGGATGCTGCAGGCCGCCGGGGACAAAATCGACACGGCACACCTGCTCGTGGGTCAGACGGCGTTTCTCGACTATCGCTCGATGAAACCCGGGACGTTCCGAAAGATCACCACAGCCGATCTGCCGAAGCCTTTCGAAACTGCGTCAGCGCGAAATAACCCCATGCTGGTACCTCGGCCGGCGGACGCATGGCCTCAGGCGGCGGCAGGTTTCACGGTGGATCTCTACGCAACCGGTTTGGAGGGGCCGCGTCAAATACGCTTGGCGCCGAACGGCGATTTTTTCGTTGCGGAGAGTCGGGCCGGGCAACTCCGGGTGTTTCGAGGCCGTGACAAGGAAGGGAAGCCCGAGCAAGTGTCCGTCTTCGCGACCGGCTTGAAACAGCCATTCGGGATTGCCTTTTATCCGTCTGGCTCGAACCCTTAATGGGTATACGTGGGCAATACGAATTCGGTCGTCCGGTTCCCGTATCGGAACGGCGATTTGAAAGCCTCCGGGGCCGCCGAGACTTTGGTTCCGGAGCTTCCGGCCGGGGGTGGCCACTGGACTAGGGATGTGATCTTCTCTCAGGACGGGAAAAGCATGCTGGTGGCGGTGGGCTCGGCGTCTAACGTCGACGACACGGATACGCATCCCGGCGAATTTCACCGCGCAAACATTCTCGAGTACACGCCCGACGGAAAATTTGTCAGGGTCTACGCCTCCGGTATTCGCAATCCCGTCGGCTTGGGTGTGAATCCCCGGACGGGCGAAGTCTGGTGCTCGACAAACGAACGGGATGCCTTGGGTGACAACCTTGTCCCCGATTACGTGACCCACGTGAGGCCAGGAGGCTTTTACGGCTGGCCCTGGTACTACATGGGCGATCATCAGGACCCTCGGCATGAAGGCAAACACCCGGAGCTCCAGGGCCACATCCTGGTTCCCGACGTGCTGTTGCCGCCGCATAACGCCTCGCTCGGATTCACCTTCTATGACGGCCGCCAGTTCCCGGCAGAGTATCGGGGCGACCTGTTCGCCGCAGAACACGGATCCTGGAACCGGTCCAATCGAACCGGCTACGAAGTGATCCGCGTCCCGCTGAAAGACGGGCACGCCACGGGCGAGTTCGAGGATTTCCTCACCGGCTTCGTCTTGCCGGACGGAAGGACGTGGGGCAGGCCTGTGGCCGTCGCGGTGGCCAAGGACGGTTCGCTCCTGGTTACAGACGACGGCTCGCAGTCAATCTGGCATGTCAGCTACGCGGGGAAGTAGGTATCAGTTTTCCTCCGCGCGCTTGCCCCTGAGCATATGGGGCATCGAAAAGTTCTCTTCGTGACACGCGTATTCGAAGAGGGAATAGCTCGGGTCCCGCTTCAGAGGGAACCTAACGGTCCACGGTCGGGTCCAAGTCGTCGGATCATCCACCGTGGCTTCGTACCGGATCGTGTCGGCGTCGATCCGGCTGAAGCGTTCCGTGAGCCGAGTATCACGGCTGTACGAAGGGATGCGAGTGCCTGCGCCGCCGATGAAGTTGGAGTTGTCGTTGAAGTTGACGGTTTCGACGACCAGCGTCTGGCCTTCCCATCGCCCGCGCGAATCCCCCATGTAACTGCGGATCCTTGCTCCGACGTGGGGCCGCCCGTCTAAAGGAATGACGCGCGCTTCGTGAACCATCTCGTTGAGGATCACGACCAAACCCGCGGCTTGGATGATCTGATTGCCGTTAGAGCTTCCCAGCGGCACCATCGAACCGAGCACGCCGCGTGAGATACACCGCTCCATTGGGCTAAAATCCTGCGGGCCGTTGCGTGGACCGCTGGGCGTGGGAAGCGTGGCGGCCCTCCTCGTCCCCTCGGCGGTCAATGGAGGCAGTCTGCCGTCAGCTGGATCGACAATCAACGAGGTTTGACGCTGCGGCTTGCCGAACTCCTGCAAGAGTGCCCTGGTCCCGGTGCCGGTAAAAAAATCGTTCGGGCCAGGATCGCGGGACGCCGGTGGAAGCCGTGCGAACTCCTCATCGGTCAGCGTCGCTTTCAGCCCGAGCTCCGCTGGGCGCTCGATGGGCACCGATAACATCTCCACGACCGGCCAGAGGCCCTGCAGATCCGGATCGCCCCACGGAGTCCGGGGCGCTGTCCATTTTTGAGCGG
>QHWL01000131.1 GCA_003222555.1 Acidobacteriota bacterium
CGAAGCTGCCCGCGGAAATCGAAGTCTACGATGGCGCCGCGCACGGCTGGTGCCCTCCCGATTCGGGAGTCTACAACGAGCCACAGGCCGAAAAGGCCTGGAGCCGTTTGCTTGCGCTGTACGGAAAAGCCCTGGTCTGAACATCGAATCCGACTGCGGATTTCAGGTTGGCGTCGGCCGAAGCCACCAACCTGAAACTCGTGGCCGGCACCACGGCGCTATCTCTCAGCGGACAACGCCGGGGCCGAGCGACGCCTCAGAGGGGAGAGTCGTCGATCGCTCGTCAATCTGTTAGCAGCCGTAGGCGTACTTGATGCCGGTGGGTTGGAAGCCGGTCGGCGAGTACTCGAGCGCCGAGATGTCCATCGATTCGTAGCCGCCCTGTGCCAGGAGCACTTCACCCCAGCCGTCGTGGTTCCGATCGAAGATGTTGAGGATAAGCCCCAGGTGTTCGCGTGCGACTTTGCCCTGGAATTCGAACATTCGCAGCCAAGACGCGGCCCGCAGGTTTGTCTGGATGACTTCCAGGGGTTGCTCGCCCCGCAGCCACAGCGACGCCGCGAATCCTTGCCGTCGATGAACGGTCCACTCGGCGCGAACGAAATGGAGGAGCACGCCATCAGGAGCCAGACGGAACGATTGGATGTCGTAGGTCAACTCGCCACGCCCGCTCTGCATGGCTTCGTCGATGGCCTGTTGACGCCGGGCCCAGGAGCGACGATAGGCAACGGGGCTCGACGCCGCTCGCGCAAGCTCCGGCGCGGCGTCGGCTAGGACCCGCGGTAGCTCGCGCACGAGGAGTGCGTTGAGAGTCGATTCCAACGCGCGCCGAAACTCGGCGGTCGATGGCGATGGAGCGATTCCCACCGACGAACCCAATTCCGCCTTCGATGGTTGCAGGGTCATGGAGCGTTCGGCCAGAAAGTATTTGGCTGGAAGACCCGTGAAGGTGTCCGACTGTTCCGGCACGACACGCAACAACGCGCCGATCGCGTTCTGACAGCCCGCGTTGCCTCCGACGATGCGTTCGGTCTCGGCCTGGAAGGCTTGGCCTGGCGCGGAGTGAATCAGCCACCGGTCTCCGGCACGCATGGCAGCGGCACCCTGTTCGCGCCAGGGAGCCGGCGGATCGAAGTAGCGATATCCGAACCGTGCCATCGGCTCCGCTGACAACCCGTCGGTGACCTGCTTAGCCGACGTATCCATCACCTTGAACGTCGCGATCACGTGATTGAAGTCGACGCGGAAGGCGACGAAGGCAGATCCGGCCCCCGGCTCCTGGCCCGCAACTGTCACGTCCGTCAGCAGCGCAGCCGCTATGGCGGCGACACTTGCGAGCAGTGCGGCTTGGCGCATGTCGTGTCCCTCTTCTCGCGGTGGCGCAGTTGCGGAGCCGGCATCGGGTCCGGATTATCGGTGACTACCCATCCACGCCAATCCGCTCGAGAACGATCCTCTAAAAGCTCCACCACGGAGATCACGGGACACAAACTGAGGTCACGGTTGACATAACAAGAAAAACTGTGGCCTCTGTAACCCTCCGTGTCCGCCGTGGTAGCGCCGCAGGCGATCAGTACGCGATGGCGTAGCAGTCTCGCCGCGGATCCGCAGCGGCGAACCGATTGCCCGATGCTGGGTCGATCATGACAGCCGTCGCGCAACCCGACATCCCAAACGGCCGCAACCGGCTCACGTTGTGGCCGCGCGCGCGGAGTTCCTCGTAGACGGCGTCGGGCACCGTCGCCTCCACGTTGAGTTGGTTGAACCCCGGCGTGTGCGGCCAGAACGACCCGTAGAAGTGCAGCGTCTGCACTCGCGGCCGTTCGAACGCGGCGTGCAGGTTGGGATACCAGTCGTCCCAGAACTCCACCACGCTCAACAGCGCCTGCAGGATGGTCTGGTCCTGATTGTCGCCGCCGGGGGTGCCAAGCGCCATCATCGGGGTGTTGCCCTTGAACACCAGGCTCGGCGTCAAGGTGTAGCGCGGGCGCGCATGTGGACGAATCTGGTTGGCTCGTGTCTTGTCGAGCCAGAACTGCTCGCCACGAACGCTCATGCCGATGCCCGTGTCCCCAAGAATGACGGCGCCCGGCACCCACCCGCCGCTCGGCGTGACGTCGAAGATGTTTCCGTCCTTGTCGACGACGGCTATGTGGGTCGTGTCCTTGAGCACGCCCGCGGCATCCTGTCCGCGCGACGCCATGACCAGTGGGTCCGAGGCCGCGCGCGCGGTCGTCGCGCCGGACTGGACGTTCGCTTTCCAGTACGGCCACTGCTTCACCTGTGAGTCGTACCGGAGCGGATCGCCGGCAACAAACGCGGTGGACGAGCGCTTCCGATCGATAAGGGCCGCACGCTCTTTCGCATAGGCCTTCGACAGGAGTCCCTCCGACGGCACCGTTACGAACGCCGGGTCCGCGTAGAACGAGTCGCGGTCCGCGTACGCGAGCTTCATGGCTTCAACGACCGTGTGGAGATAGTCGGCGCTCGCGTAGCCCATCGCGTGCAGATCGAACTGCTCCAGGATGTTGAGCGTCTGCAGCAGCACGGGACCCTGGCTGCCGAACCCGTGCTTGTAGACCGTGTAGCCTCGATAGGTCGTGCGGGCCGGCTCCTCGATGCGCGCGAAATACTCGGCGAAATCGCGCTCGTCGAAGGGCGCGTCGTGCTTTCGAAGAAACGCCAACATCTCGCGGGCGATGTCGCCCTTATAGAACCGGTCGCGCGCCGCGATGATGCCGGCGTCACGGCCCCGGGCCCGCGCGCCACGTTCGGCCTCCACCATGCGTCGCAACGTCCGAGCAGTGGCTGGCAGCTTGATGGTTTCGCCGGGCGCGTACGGTGAGCCGTCGGGCTTGAGCCAGTAGGTCTTGTTCCCAGGCCAGCGCTCGAAGAGCTCACGCTGGTTCGCAATTGCGCGGGCGGTGCTCGACCGCATGGGGAAACCGCGCTCCGCGTACCCAATGGCTGGCGCGGCCACGTCCTCGAAGCTCATCGTCCCCCACTTCTCGAGCACGGTGAGCGCGGCGTGAAGGGCGCCGGGCACCACCGCGGGATCGAGCCCGTCACCCCGCAGAGTCTTTCCGCGCGAAAGGTACCAATCGACGTTCACCGCGTGAGGCGCCCAGCCCTGGCCGACGATCGAGGTGACCTTGGCCTCTTTCTTCGGGTACACCAGCACCAGTGCCTCGCCCCCGAGACTGTAGAGATCCTGCTCGAGCACGCCGCCTGCGAGCAGCGAGGCCACGCCGGCGTCGAACGCATTGCCGCCTTTGAGCAAAATGCCGAAGGCCGCGGCCGTTGTCAGCGGATGGCCGGTGGACACGCCGCCCGAAGGCCCCATCAGGGCGGGCCGCAAGGCCGACCCGGCTGGCTGGCGATCCTGTGTCGGGACCTGTGTGGTGCTCGTGTCGGCGAAGGCCACCACGAGGCCTGCCGCGCCGAGGACCAGTGCACGCCAACTACCTCTCATGGTCCACCTCGCTATAAGTCATGGGTTCGACTGTGTCCGGCCTCAAAGGTGCGTAGACGACCTCGACTGCAGCCGCGTTCGATGGATGATACCTGCTTCGTCCCCTCGCGGCGCGTCCCTCACCGCCTGCTCCGAGCCCGCGCGCCCGATGCCTCGTAAAAACGTACCGCCCCGCTTCTTCGCCGGCCTTACAATTCCCATATCGGATCACGTCCTGGGTGTTGATGCTCGTCATTGAGGGAGATTCGACATGTTGTCGCGACGCGCGTTCTTTGTGACGGCTTCGGCCGCGGCGGTGGGCGGGTCTGCCTTTGCGAAAGGTTCCCCACGAGCCGCGATGGTCCAAACCGACATTGCTAGCCTACCACCCTACGGCAATTCTACGATTCCGCCTGGCATTCGTTCCCGCACAGTCGGCAACGTCAACGGCCTGAGGGTGCACATGTTGGAAGCTGGCTACGAGACTGCGGGCCGGCCGGGCGTACTGCTGCTGCACGGCTTTCCGGAGCTTGCTTATAGCTGGCGCAAGGTGATGCTGCCTCTGGCATCGGCGGGGTATCACGTGATCGCCCCCGACCAGCGTGGCTACGGGCGCACCACGGGCTGGGACGGCTCCTATGACGCCGATCCCGATCCCTTCCGCATTCTCAACATGGTGAGAGACGCCATCGGGCTCGTCTACGCGCTCGGCCATCGCTCCGTGGCGATGGTGGCGGGACACGACGCAGGAGCGCCCGTCGCGTCCTGGTCCGCCCTGATCCGGCCCGACATCTTCCGGTCGGTGACGATCATGAGCTCCCCGTTCGAAGGCGCACCGTCACTGCCGTTCGACACCGCGAACGGCGTCGCCCCGCCGCGCCCGGCGCCTACCGACGACGAACTCGACGCGGAACTCGCGAAGCTCAACCCTCCGCGGAAGTATTACCAGAATTATCAGCGCACACGCGGGGCCAACGACAACATGCTCCATGCTCCGCAGGGCCTCCACGCATTCTTTCGCGCCTACTACCATTACAAGAGTGCCGATTGGAAAGGGAACAAACCGCATCCCCTGCGGGCGCGGACTGCCGAGGAGATGGCCCAAATTCCTACCTATTACGTCATGGAACGGGACAAAGGCATGGCGGAGACGGTTGCGCCCATGATGCCGTCGGCGGCCGAGATAGCCGCCTGCAAATGGCTGACCGAGCCCGAGGTCGACGTGTACGCGACCGAATACGCCCGGACCCAATTCACCGGCGCCCTTCAGGGCTATCGGGTGCGCCGCGGCTCGGACCCCAAGAGCATCGCCGAGATGCACACGTTCTCTGGCCGTTCCATCGATGTGCCCTCGATGTTCGTCGGAGGCAGGAGCGACTGGGGCGTCTATCAGACCCCTGGCGCCGTGGACAAAATGCGGAACAGCGCGTGCACACGAATGGTGGGCTTCCATTTATTGGACGGAGCCGGGCATTGGGTGCAGCAGGAGCAGCCGGAACAGGTGAGCACGTTGCTCATACAGTTCCTGCGCGACCAAGCTCCGGCAAGCACCAAGCAGTGATTGAATCGGTACCATTCTTCGGCCAGAATCGGTGCAAATGATTTCCGGCATTGAGTGACCGAGGTTGCCAATTGCGGTTCCGACATGCAAGCTGATAAGCATGCCGGAACTGCCGGATATCGTCGCCTACATCAGTGCTCTCGAGCCACGCATCGTCGCACGGCCGCTCGAGCGAGTGCGACTTGGAAGCGCCTTTCTGCTTCGAACCACACAACCGCCAGTGGCCAGCGTCGAGGGCCGTGTGGTGCGCGAACTGCGGCGAATCGGCAAACGCATCGCAATTGGAGTAGAGAACGATCTTTGGTTGGTGCTTCACTTGATGATTGCCGGCCGGCTGCACTGGCGACCGGCAGAGTCCAAGCTGGCGGGCCGTCACAGTCTGGCAGCTTTCGACTTTCCCAATGGCTCTCTTGTCCTCACCGAAGCCGGTACTAAGCGCCGCGCATCATTGCACATCATCAGTGGCGAAGAAGGCTTGGATTCGGTGGACCCGGGAGGAATCGATGCCCTCACGAGCGATCTCGGCGCGTTTCGCGCGGCACTTACGGCGGAAAACCGCACGCTCAAGCGGGCTCTCACCGATCCGCGTCTGATCAGTGGTATCGGCAATGCATATTCGGATGAAATCCTGCATGCAGCGCAATTGTCACCTATTGCGCTAACGCACAGGCTAGAGCCGGACGAGTGGCACCGGCTGTTCGTTGCTACGCGCGAAACGCTCGAGCTCTGGGTAGACCGCCTGCGAGCCGAGGCGAAGGCTGGTTTTCCAGAAAAGGTCACCGCATTTCGCAAAGGTATGGCGGTCCATGGACGCTATGGCCAGCCGTGCCCCAGGTGTGGCGACAAGATTTTGCGCATTCGCTACGCGGACAACGAAACGAACTACTGCGCTCGGTGCCAGACTGGTCGAAAGATCCTTGCGGATCGGAGCTTGTCTCGTCTGCTGGGATCGGACTGGCCGCGCACCCTCGAAGAGCTCGAAGCCCTCAAACGCCGCTGACGACGACTCTCTCGCGTAGGGACGGTTCGAGACAGGCGCGGTCCGAGCCCGCGCCATCCAGCGAAACCACTCTTTCACCTTGCCCGCGCACGGTGGCAGTGGGTCGCAGGCCAGAACGTACAGGACGACCGTTGTCAGGATGATGAGCGCTTCGGTCAAAAGGACGAAGCGCAGGTGCAGGGTGATGTACGCGAACCAGAGCGGATAAGGCAGCACGACCGACAGCGTCAGGAAGGCGATCCGCAGCTGGGCGTCCCGGATGCGTCGCGGATTTCTGAGTCCCTTGGCCACCCGGCGATAGGCCGCGATCTCCGAGGCCTCGATCGACACTTTGAAGATGGTCCGGGTCAGCACGAAGAAGACCCCGCCGCAGAACAGCGCGACGAAAATGCGCAGGGCTAGGTCCCCGCTCACAAAGTACAGCCCTGCCGCCCAGATGAAGTACACGACGATGCTGAGGTTGGTGAGCTGGAAGGCGAGCCACACGTTCGTCCGGCCGGTCCACGCCTGGAGCCGACGGCACATCTGTTCGGTGAGGTCCAATACGGCCGAATCGACGTACGTCATCCCGCGACAGTCAGCCTCGTTGCTGATCACGCTAGAAATTCTTGGTCGCGACGCCGGCCTGGCCGCATTCAGCCGCGATCGTGAAAAACCGCTGCACGTTCTCCTTGCCGATGACGTAGGAGTGCGCGCTACCTCGGGCGCGCTTCTGGACGAGCGCGAGCTTTGTTGTCGAGCGGTCGAGGGACAGCCCGTGCCTGCCGGCTATCGTCCCACAGCCTCTTTCCCGACAGTCGTCGTCTCTTCGTCTGGCCTGGGTGCCAGCCGCATGACCCAAACGCTATTGGCCAGGCCGCTCGTTGATCTCGATGTAGGTGCCCCACGGATCGGTAATGAACGCGATCCCGACACCGCTGTCATTGACCGAGTAAGGCCGATCGAGCTTGATGTTGTTGGCTTCGAGCGTCTTGATGAAGGCTTTGAGGTTTTTCACGTCGAAGCCGATGTGGTCGAGGATGCGGCCTTTCGTGGGGGCTTGCGCTGTGTCGGCCTTGGTGAACCGAAGTTGCACGCCCGGGATGTCGGCGACCGGGGCGTTGTTGCGCACGCCGGCCTTGGCGCCGAAGATTCGGCCGTACCACGCCTGGCTTTGCGCGATGGCCGCCTCTGGCAGGAAGAAATGAACGTGCTCGCTCTGGATCGGCATCGTCTGATTCTTGTTTTCCAGAATTTCGATACGCAGGCCATCGGGCGTGGTGACGAAGGCCTGATCGAGCCGGCCGTTGCCTCCCGGTGAGACCGGCACACCGGCGGCCTTCCACCTGGCGGCCTGCTGCTGCACGTTGTTGACGATGAAGCCGACGTGGTTGACCACCGAACCTACAGTCGGACCGCTTGGCGGCGGTGTTCCCGGTGCCCCATCGAGAATGATCATGACGCCGGGGAACAGCACGCGGTGGCGGCCGCCCGCCTGGAACGCCTTGCCGCCCATGGCGACAAAGATCTTCTCGTTGGCAGCGACGTCCTTCGAATTGAGATGCCAGTGACCGTTGGTCACGCCCGCGTCGTTGAACGGCAACGGCTGCGCGGACGCCGTCCGGGCCGCAAGAGTCGACGCGAGCAATAAGGCTGCGAACAATCTCGTCTTCATGGCTCCCTCCCGATCTTCGCCGGTTGGCCGGCGATCGGCATTGAACGCTGTCAGCCTGCGGGAACGCGCGTGGTCCGCGCCCGTCACTTGGTCGCACGCAGAATAGCCAAGTGAGTGGTTGCATGTCAAAGCCATGGGTGCGCGCCTGAACATACGGAGGGGTTAGGTCGGCCAGAGGCCGGCCAGGCGCCGTCGCGGCGCATGAACATCCAGACATTCGTCTCCGCCCAACGGCGAGCGCGATGCTTCTGACTACGGTTCAGGGCAGAAGCCCGGCGCGAAGCCGTGCGCGCGCTCACGACGCTGCAGCGGATCGGCCGTGGGACCGGGCGGCAGGATGCCGAGCCTGACGAGCTGCGGATGGAACTCATAGCGGATATTCACCGTCTGCACCGGTGCGTCTTCGAGGTCTAACCACACCTGCGCGACGGCGTGGCCGGTCCGGCGGCCCATGCCGGTGGCGGCGTACTCGTCTTGCGCCTTCTTGTCCTTGCTCGCGGCCGCCGCAGCCTCCTGCTCCGCCGGCGCCGACAATCGCGGTGCCGGCGCCTGGCGGTCCGCGTGATCGTTCGACGTGTTGGGCACGATCGTGGGCACGCGCTCCTTGAAGAAGACAGCGGAGATCACGCCCAGGTTGGCGGTCTTGCCGAGGGCCTGACCGTACGAGCGCGCTTCGGTCGTGAATTCGAAGCGGCGCGCCTCGGTCTGGCTCGTCTGCCAACCGCTGATGGTGACAGTCTCGTACGGGCCGAGCACCCACTTACGGGCGTCGGCCGCGGTCGTCTCGCGCGCATCGATGGTGTTGAGCCCATCGACCGACAGCGCCACGGCCACACGGACGGCGTAGGGATTACGCAGCCGAATGGCATATTCTCGGCCTTTTCGCGCCTCGACGTACCAGCGCCCATCATGCGCGTAACGTGGTTGAGGAGCGCCATCAACGAGGATGTCGACCTCCTCAACTGAATGACGTACGGGTGAAGCGGACATCGCGGCGCGCGGACCGGCGGCGAGCGCGAGGCCGGCGGCCATCAGATAAGCGAAGCTGTGATTCATAGGTCCTCCTACCCTTAGAACGGGGGAGGCTGGAAATCTTGCGCGGCGGGGGTCTGTGGGGGCGACAGAGGGTCTATCCGGCTATCGGTGGCAATTCTACGCTCGGCCCTACGGCGTTTTGGACTTAATCGCGTCCCGGCTCCGTTTCCGCCATATAATCCACGGAACTTGCAAGGAGGGAAACCGGGACGGCAGTACGGCGCGAGGAAGAGAGACATCTCTTCCCCTTTTTCGCACCGAAGGCGCATGATGGTTCGAAAATGGACAGCTGGCGTTCACGTATCGTCAGGCAACTGGAAATCCAGCTCGAAAAGGAGGCATCCGTGA
>QHWL01000132.1 GCA_003222555.1 Acidobacteriota bacterium
AGTTCCGCAAGGATCTCCGCGCCTCAGCCGCGAGAACCATCCCCGGACGAAAGGCTGGCGGCAAGAGATCCGATTGCCGCTACCGGGGGTAAGTCCCTATAATGAACGTTATCTATGCTCATTAAACGCCCTGCCGACATTCGCAGCTCCGAGATCACCGACAAGAAGCTCTACCTGAATCGGCGCGACTTCGTGCGTACAGCGGCCGGTACCGCCGTGGCGGCAGCCACCGGAGTCCTCGGTGCTGAGGCGTTCCTCCGGGCGGCCGAACCGGCGGTGCATGGACGAAAACTCGCCAATGTCCAGAAGAGCCCATTCAGCACCACCGAGAAGCTGAACACGTGGGAAGAGATCACCACCTATAACAACTACTACGAGTTCGGCACCGACAAGGAATCGCCGTCCATGCTCTCGCGTAATTTCAAAACCGAGCCGTGGACGGTCGCGGTCGATGGTGAGTGCAACAAGAAGGCGGTCTATCACCTCGAGGATGTCCTGAAAGGTCAGGTGCTCGAAGATCGCATCTACCGTCACCGCTGCGTCGAAGCTTGGTCGATGGTGATTCCGTGGGTCGGTTTTCCGCTCGCCAACTTCATCAAGAGGTGCGAGCCGACCTCGAACGCCAAGTTCGTCGAGTTCACGACGATGTACGACCCGGCGCAGATGCCGGGTACGCGTCTGCCGCCGGCGTTTGGCGGGTTGCACTGGCCCTACGTCGAAGGGCTGCGGATGGACGAAGCCATGAACTCCCTCGCGATCCTCGGTGTGGGTCTGTACGGCGAAGTGCTGCCCAATCAGGACGGCGCGCCGTTCCGTCTCGTCGTCCCGTGGAAGTACGGGTTCAAGAGCATCAAGTCGATCGTGAAGATCCGCTTCGTCATGAAGCAGCCCCTCAACACGTGGCAGGATCAGGCCGCCAACGAGTACGGCTTCTACTCGAACGTGAATCCGGACGTCAACCATCCACGGTGGAGCCAGGCGACCGAGCGCCGCATCGGCGAGTTCTTCAAGCGAAAAACGCTGATGTTCAACGGTTACGGCGCTCAGGTTGCGAGCATGTACGCCGGCATGGACCTGAAGAAGAACTACTGACGTGGCTCGGGGAGCGGTTGCGGCCCGCCCGAGCGAGAGCGAGTGGAGGTCGGTCCCCCGAAAAGTGATCCGTGGCGGCCGGCTCCTAAAAGCTGCCATATTTCTGGCCAGTCTGATCCCGGCGGCGTGGCTGCTTTGGGCCGCGCTGACCGGCCACCTCAGCGCGAATCCGCTCAGCGATGTCACCAACGAAACCGGCATCTGGACGCTGCGGTTTCTCTGCATCACGTTGTCGGTGACACCGCTTCGCCGGCTTACCGGGTGGAACGGCGTCATCCGGTTCCGGAGGATGATCGGCCTCTTCGCGTTTTTCTACGGCACCCTGCATCTGCTCACCTACGTCATCCTCGATCGTTTTGCCGGCCTCGATTTCCCGAACGGCATTGTCGCGTGGCGGACCGTCCGCGACCTGACGATCTCGGTAGGAAAGGACGTCTACGAGCGGCCGTTCATCACTCTCGGCTTTGCTGCGTTCATGTCCATGGTGCCGCTGGCTGCGACGTCGACGGCCGGTATGCTCCGGCGACTTGGCGGCCGAAACTGGCAGTTGCTCCATCGGCTGGTGTATGTGACGGCGATCGCCGGCGTGATTCATTACTGGTGGGGGGTGAAAGCCGACGTGCAACGTCCGCTGGCCTACGCGGTCGTTGTCGGCCTGCTGCTCGCGTTTCGTATGGTGTGGGCTCGCGGGTACTTTCGTGCGGCGGCGCCGAAGGGCAGGCGGGTGGCAGCCTCGAATCCAGACCGCCAGCCGTGGGGTTCGGGCGCTGTCGAGGCCGTCAAGAATGCGGAGCCCCGCGAACCATAAGGACTCTGCTCAACCGCATCGCTGTTGTCGAGCGGCGCGTGCGCCTACTGGACGACGATGCGGCCTTCGACTGCCGGCGCGATCTCGTGCTTGGCGGCGACGTACTTCTCGAGCGCGGTGGCGATCAGGTCGCCCGCCTCGGGTCCAACCAGCACCCGCTGACCGGCGAACATCGTGTAGCCGTCGCCTCCTTCAAGCATGTAGTCGGCAATTGCTACCGAGTAGGTTTTGTTCAAGTCGAGCGGCTCGCCGTGGACGCGGACATCGCGCACCCGGTCGCCGGGCGGCGCCCCTCGATCGACGCGCATGATGATGCCCGACACCTGCGGAAACTGGCCCGCCGTCGCGGGCAGCCTGGACACACCGTTGTTGAGTGCCGCGAGGACAACGCGTCCGGGCACGGCCACTTTGCAGATGACGTTGCCGAATGGATGTATCCCGACGAGCGTCCTGCGGGTGAGGGGACCTTCTTTGTACACGCGGTCGCCGCGAATGCTGCCCGAGTTGATGAGGGCGATGTCGGCGTCGACGTCCGCCCGCATCACGTCGGCGATGAGGTCGCCCAGATTGGTTTCCGAGGCGCGCAACCGAACGGTGTCGGCGTCGAGCGGCACGCGGCTGGTCCCAACGACCGTCTCGAGCTCGGTGCCGAGACGCGCTTCGTATCCGTTGACCACCTCCGCCGTGCGGGCATCGTCGGACAAGGCGTTGGTGATTGGCACCAGCTCGTAGAAGCGCTCGACCGGGCCGGAGGGGCGCCGGTCGACGTCAATCCGCGCGACGTATTTCGCGTCAGATCCCGCCTTGCTGATGAGCGTGCGATTCTCGGTCGCGGTGATCGGGTAATGCTCGTGGCCGCCGATGATCAGGTCGATGTCGGGGAACTGTTCGACCAGGGCGCGATCGTCGGCGAACGCCAGGTGCGTGATGGCGATGATGACGTTGGCGCCCTCGCGCTCGAGCGCCGGCAGGTACATGCCCGCGGCCGCGATGGGATCGACGAGCCGCACGTGCGCGAGCTTATCGCGGCTGATTTCATCGGTAATCAGGCACAGGCCGATGAATCCGACTTTGATGGACCCGAACTGGCGCACCAGATATGGCGCCGCGCCGCCGATCGGTTTGCCGGTGTTGGTGTCGACGACGTTCGAGATCACCCACTGCCATCTGGCTTCGGCCATCCGCTGAATCAACACGTCGATGCCGAAGTCGAATTCGTGGTTCCCCAGGGTGGCAAGGTCGAGGCCCGCCGCGTTGAGCGCAGCCACCATCTGCTCGCCCTTGAAAACGCTCGAGGCAACCGATGGCGACAGAAAATCGCCCGCGAGCACGAGCAGCGGCGTCCTGCCGGCGGCCGCCAGTTGCTGTTTCAAGGTCGCCACGCGGGCCAGGCCGCCCGCGTCGTCAATCGGGAGGGTGGAATAGACGTCGTTGATCTGCAGAATCGTCAGCGGAGCGCGCGAGCGGGGCGATCCGATGTCTTCCTGCTGGGCAAGCGCGGTCGTACCCGCGAGGGCGACGATCGCGAGCATCGCGGCGATGCGCTTCAGCAGGTGGCGAACCATTGCGCCGTCTGCGAAAAGTCGACGTTGCCGCCGCTCAGAATCACCCCGACTCGCTTGCCGGCCACCGGAACGTTTCCTTCGAGCGCCGCCGCCGCTCCAAGCGCCCCCGTCGGCTCGACCACCAGTTTCAGCCGTTCCCACAAATAGAACATCGTCCGAAGCAGCGGCACGTCTTCGATGGTGGTCATGTCGCTGACGTGTTGCAACACGAGAGGAAAGGTCAGCGTGCCGAGTGAGGGCGTCCGCGCGCCGTCGGCGACCGTTTGCGGGTTGTTGACGGTTTGCAGCTGTTTCGTGCGAAAGGATCGAGTGGCATCATCTGCCGCGGCGGGTTCGACGCCGATCACCCGGCAGCCGGGAGAGAGCGCATCTGCCACCAGCGCCGACCCGGACAAGAGGCCCCCGCCGCCGCAAGGCACGAACAGGAGGTCGAGTGGGCCGACGTCCTCGATGAGCTCGCGCGCGGCGGTGCCTTGACCGGCGATGATGTGCGGATGGTCGTACGGAGGGACGAGGGTGAAGCCGCGTTCGGCGGCCAGCCGGCGGCCGATGGCCTCGCGATCCGTTTGACTGCTGGAGCATCGGCCGGCATGACGATGACGCGCGGGATGTCGAGCACCTGACCGGCCAGCGCGATGGCTTGGGCGTGGTTTCCTGATGAGAAGGTGATGACCCCGCGGCGCCTCTGGTCGGCGGAGAGCCTGGAGAGGGCGTTATACGCGCCGCGAAACTTGAAGGCGCCGGCGCGCTGGAGGTTTTCGCACTTGAAGAAGACGTCGGCGCCGGTGCGCGCCTTCACGGTGCGCGACGTCGCGACCGGCGTTCGATGCGCGGCGCCGGCAATCTGGCGGGCGGCGCTCTCGACGTCGGCAAATATCGGCAGCGTCATTATCGGAATCGATCGGCTCGCCTTGGGAATGACGGCAGCTTATGCTAACATTAGCCGTTCTGCCAGTGACGCGGG
>QHWL01000133.1:0-7904 GCA_003222555.1 Acidobacteriota bacterium
GCACCACCAGCCAGACTGCGGCCAAGCGAGGGGCTGACCTGCGCATTCGTGACCACGTAGCTGGCGAGAATCACCGAACCCGGCAGATTTTGAAACATCGCGCTCGCCTGCAGATCCCACGGCAGCGGATAGACCCCGAACAGCTTCACTTGCGTCTGGCCCCAGAAGGGCGTCTCCTGGTGGCAGAATCGCTGACTCCCCACTTGGATTGCGCTCGTCGTCAGATCCAGCGATCCGGCAACGGTGGGCAGGATGCCTTGGGCGACCATGTCGCACGCATCAAAGGCGCTTCTACCCGCGGCCGTCCCGCCGGAAAGCTGCGCGCCGTTGGAAAACCGAGCGCGTACCGTGACGTCGATCCCGTTAAAGTTCTCGGTGACTTTGCCATACGTGGACGCGCGTTCGATCACTGTGTTGAACTGCCCGAATTTCGCCGGGTTGATATCGACGAACCCGCAAACCTGCTGCCCGCTGATGCTGCCCAGCCGCGCATCGGTCGGTGCCGTGATGCAGTACGGGTCGTAATCGGTCGGCTTCACCAGGACGTTATTGTCGACCCGCTGGTTGCGGTACCACCGTCGGAAGTAGGCGACGCCCACCCCCAGACCGGAGAGCAGCTCGTGCTGGACACCGACCGAGCTTTCCCAGTTGTACGGCCGCACGTTGAACCCTTCTCGGAAGTCGTCGCTATAGCGCGTAAGGATGCGGGTGCCCCCGAAGCCCAGATTCGACAGCGGGCCGCACTCGCCATTCGCCGCCGGGTCGCTGAAGTTGCAGTCCGGAATGAAATCGCCGTTGCGATCCGTCCACGGGCGGTTGGCGCTGTTGACCGACGCATTGACCGGATTGGCCAGCGCCGTGATCGAGGAAGTGCCGGCTCCCACCGGATAGCGGCCCAGGCTCGCTTTCAGCGCCGTCCGGCCGGTTCCAAAGAGGTCGTAGACGGCGCCCATCCGCGGCGAGAGGTCCTTCCAATTCGGCGTGTCGTACACGGGTGCGAAATCGCGCGCCCCGATAAATCGCCCCGCCGCGAGATGTTGTTCCGGCACGTACCCGTTGAGTGTCTCGAACCGAAGGCCCAGGTTCAGCGTCAGGCGCTTCCGCGTCCACGAGTCCTGTGTGAACAACGCGAGATTCCCCTTCAGGCGCTCGATCGTCGGGATCGGGTCGGCCCAGATCGTCACCTGGCTCGGCACGCCGTTCAACATGAACAGGTTCATCGACCCGGGGTGCGCGTTCAAGGACACTCGGTCATTTCGGTTGAGATAGCCGCTCATGAAGAAGAAGCCGGTCTTGAACGTATGGCTGCCGGTGACGTAGGACACCGACGCCCGGTAGTTCCAATTGTTGGTGCGGAACTCGAGGTGGCTTGGCGAGGCCCGGATCGTAAAGTTGGTGCTCTGCTCGGTGAGCGACGACTGGTTCGGCGACACTCCTGGCGGCGGGATCTGATACCACCGGGAGGCGGCGAGCGTTCCGCCCGCCTCCAGCAGCAGCCGGTTGGTGGCCGGGAAACTCCACGAGACCTGCGTGACGTAGTTAGGTTCGAAGATCGTGTATTGGTGTGCTTCCGGGGAACGGTCCGTCGCCCCGCCGTTGGTCAGGCCGTTCATGAAGTTGTTGTACTCGTTGCCGACAAACAGGTTGATCTTGTGCTTCGGCGCGGCCTGCCACGTCAACCGGAGATCCTCTTCGATCAGATACTGGTTCCATGGCGCCGGGCGGCTGTAGTCCGGCGTGTAGGCGTTCCCGGTCGGCGTCAGATTGTAGTACACGCCCGCGACCGTGTTGTAGGTGCCCCAGTGCCGAAACCCCGCGTTGAACCAGAGCTTGTCCCGGACGACCGGCCCGCCGAATCCCGGATTGATGTCCCACATCTTGACGAGCCCGTTGGGGTTGCGTACGCCGCGGTCGATCAGGCTCTGCGTCAGGTTGTCGCCCTGAAGGTGATTGTTCGTATAGGCCCCGAGGAAAAGTCCCTTGAAGACATTGCTGCCCTCTTTGGGAATCACGTTGAACCGGATGCCGCCCGTCTGACTTTCGGCCGACATGCCCCCGACTTCCACCGTCATTTCCTGGACACTGCCATTGTTCAAGTAGAACATGTAGTTGTTCCCGCCCGTGCCATAGCCACCCTGGATCCCCATGCCGTCCAACTGGTACGACGTGTCGAAGACGTTGCTGCCGTGCGCTGTGCCCGGAGCAATGTATTCCCCGCTCGTGCCGCCGACCTCCGACGTGCCCTTGACGGCCGCGTAGCCGTTAATCACCCGCGAGGCCTGCCGGGCGGCCGGGAGGGCGTCCAGCATCGCCCGCGAGAAGACGAGCTCCTGCGTGGTGCTATGGACGTCGACGGCGGGGGCATCCCCGCTAACCGTGATCGTCTCCTCCACGCCTCCCACTCGCAGCTCCGCATTCACCGTCGCGGTGAAGTTCGCTGGCAGCTCAATGCCTTCCCGCCGGACCGTGCTGAACCCGGGCAGCGTGAAGGTGACGGTGTAGAGGCCGGGCCGGACATCGATGATTTTGTACTGGCCCTCACTGTCGGTCACCCCGGTGCGGACCTTTTCGATCAGCGCGGGACTCGCGGCTTCCACCGTGACGCCGGGCAACACCGCACCCGTGGTGTCTTTCACGAGCCCGGCAATGCTGCTCGCTCCGGTCTGCGCACCCGCAGGGGCCGCGACGAGGGCGGCCAGCGCCAGTCCGACGAGGTTCCCCCAGGCGACCCTGCTGCACGTCATCATATGACCTCCTTCCTGTACCCCTGCCGTGTGAACAAAACGTATGAACACCGTCTTTAAACCCTACCGGCGCTGAGATCAACGCCGTTCGCATTCGACTGTACGGTTCGTCCGCAGCCGAGAACGCCTTGAGCAGAAATTTTCTGATGTGGCCGCCGCTGATCGGCAGCATCCTACAGCAGCGAGACGCCATTCGGATCGACATTCTTCAGCTTGGACAGAGGGACGGTCGCGTCTCCGCACGTTGGAGTTTCATTTTCCTGACGGGGCGCACCCCTTCCGAGGTCTGGTCGCACTTGACCGGGTGTATGCTTTATGCCAGGATCGCGACCAAAGATCCTCGTGGAGAACTAAGCGCGCGCTGCAAAATTACCCGGTCGCGAGTGGCGCTATCAGCGGGTCCGCCGTCCCGTGGGATGTCCTTGCGGCGTTGACTCTCTGGGTTAAGTGATCGCACATCCCCCGGTGAGCCGAGCGGGGTGGGTTTGCAGATGAGTGAACGTGTCCGACCGGTGATGGGTGACGCCGGGTTCTTGGCGGTATGTGTGTGCGTGTTGGCGGGCACCGTGATGCGCGCCGAGGACTGGCCAAGACACCGGGGCCCCGGCGGCTTGGGCGTCTGGAACGAAACCGGGATCATCGAGACATTCCCTCCTGACGGGCTCCCCGTACGCTGGCGCACTCCCCTTCGGGCGGGCTATGCAGCGCCCGCGGTTGCCGACGGTCGTGTGTTCGTCGACGATTTTGTGTTCACGACGCGTCCGTTTGGAACCGAGCGCGCTCTGGCATTGGACGAGAAGACCGGCCGCATCCTCTGGACCCGGGAATGGCCGGCCGATTACGGTCATGGCATGGGGTTCGACCGGGGACCAAAGGGGACTCCGATCGTCGACGGCGACCGGGTGTACTTCCTCGGGAACGCAGGCGATTTGCTCTGTCTGAATACCAAGACCGGCGAGATCGTGTGGAAGACGAATTACCTCACGGACTACCACGCGCGGATTGAACAGTGGTCGGGGTACTACGGGTTCGCCAGCTCTCCCTTGATCGACGGCGACAAGCTGATTTGTTTGGTCGGTGGCTACCCCGATGCGAAGTTCGTCGCCTTCGACAAGCGGACTGGGAAAGAGCTGTGGCGGGCGGTCTCGGGTGAGGCTCCCCCGGCCTTTGCCCCGCCGCTCATCATCAACGCGGGCGGCACGCGTCAGCTGATCGGTTGGGACGTCGCGGCGATTACCTCGATGGATCCGGAGACCGGGAAGGTCTACTGGCAAATTCCGTGGGCGCTGACGCAGGTGTCGAGCGCAGCGACCCCGGTGCAGTCGGGCTCGCTGCTCTTTTTCTCGGCGTACTACGAAGGTGCGCTGATGCTGACACTCGATGAGAAGAAGCCCGCGGCAAGCATCTTGTGGAAGAGCAAGAGCAACAGCGAAATCATCACCGACGCGGTGCACAACTCGATGTCCACATCGATCGTGGCGGGCGACTACATCTACGGCATCGACAGCTACGGCCAGCTGCGCTGCTTGAAGCTCAGGACCGGCGAACGGGTCTGGGAAACGCAAGCGGTCACCGTCGACCGTGGCCAGTTTGTGACCGCTCAAATCATCAGGAATGGCGATCGCTTCTTCATCAACAACGACCGCGGCGAGCTCATCATCGCGAAATTTGCGCCCGACGGATACCACGAGATCAGTCGAACGCGGGCAATCAAGCCGACGACTCCCAACGCACGGCGCATGGTCAACTGGGACTACCCGGCCTACGCGAATAAACACATGTTCATTCGCAACGACGAGGAGATTGTCTCGTATTCATTGGCCGCCAACGGAGAGTAACGCGCGGGATCCTCTTCGCGCTTACGGGAAGACTCTCAGCATTCTGGAGGTGACGGCTATGGAGCGAAACGATGTCGTCAATCACCACGCCGGGCAACAGGGTGATCGGGCGGCGCATGGGTCGACGGACCGCCGGAGCTTCCTGACCGGCGCGGGCAAGGTCGGCGCCCTGCTCATGGGTACGGCGCTAGCCGGGAGCTCGGCTCTAGAGACAGCCCACGCGCAAGCCGGGACTGGGGCCGGAGACGGAGACAGTCAGCCCGTCGAGCAAGAGGACAAGAGCGTGGTCAGAATCCTGGGCGTCACGCAGCGCCGGCCCGGTCTGACGAAGAAACAAGCGCCATTCGCCGACACCCCGCACTACATTCCGGGCTATTACGCCCAGGTGTACGCGGACTTGACCAAGAAGAATCCGGGCAGAAACGTGGGCACCATGGTCAACGTCGTCAGCGATTCGGCGTTTGGCGGGGACCGCAGCAGCAGCCAGCGGCCGACGACGGCGCCTACCTACAATAATCTGCATATCGCGCAACCGGTCGAGCAGCTGCCGTGCACCACCCTGAGCAATCGGGACATCGCGTGTGAGGTTTCGTTCAAAGCGCTGGTCGCTGGGGAACGACCGGGCGGTGGACCGGGGTGGGCCCCCAACCAGCCGCGCTGGATCGAACCCGGCACCGAGATGAATCTGGCGATGCGCCAAGTGGTGGCGCACGGAACCCGGCCAGCGTCCCCGACCGCCGGCAGTCAAAAAGCGATGTACTTCCTGAAGATGTCGTCCTCTGTCATGGCCGACAACCACTTGAAGGCGTGGCAGACGCTGCACGCCAGAGCCGTGGAAGCATTTTCGGCTTTCGCCAACGGACTGCGGGGCTATGAGGTGTTGCAGCGCCTATCCGATGTCTCCCCGCGCCAGATGAACAAGTGTTCGGGCGAGATCGCCCTCCCGGATCTTGTGGCCTGCTTCTGGTGCAAAGACGGCGTGGATACCTTTCCGGACTACGCGAGTGCCTTCCGTCAAGCCGACAGGGAGAATGCGCTCGACCTTCCCGCCTCTTTTTTCCTCCTCGTCCAGGAGTACGAGTACTGAAAAGATCAAAGTATCTCGTGAAGAACTGGAAGACGGTCGCCACGTAACGACCCGCGCGAGCTCCACGTCGTTACTTGCAGTTGGGGGAGATCGACTGCACCGATGTGAGGTTCAGCCGTTTTTCGTTGGGAACGAGGATCAGCAGGCCTTTGACCATCACCTTGTGGCCGTTCTGCAACTGGCCCGTCGCATTCTCGGATCCCTTCGCCGTGAACTGCGCCCGCACGGGGTTCCGGCGGAGCTCCTCGACGGAGCCAAACTCTGCCGTACCGATCAACCGGTAGCGGTTCTTGCCCAGCGCTTGGGTGCGGGCAGCGTCGAGGTCCTTCTGAGTTGCCGCGGCCGTCTGGACCACCCTCGCGTCGCTCGCATTGGTCAGCATCCAGACATCATCTGCGCTTAGGGTGGCGCATCCCACGACGCTCACGAGTTCGACCTTCGGTTTGTCTTTCTCCCCTTGCTGCCCGCGGGGGGTCGCCACCAGCCCGCATGCGAGTGCTAGTGAGAAGAGGGCCATTGTTCGACGTCTGTTCCGAACACGTTGCTCCCTCATGGCGATTCTTCCACTGATTTCCCGCGGCCGTCGACGTGACGCGGTCCTACCGCGCGCTTCTGGCAGCGGGTGCCTTCTTTTGCTCCAACTGCTTCGTGTAGAACACCGACCCGAAGCTTTGATATGCCCCGCCGTTGACGGCGATTTCGGTGTTGACCCGATAGGCGGCCGGCGACGTCAAATAGGTCCGGCCCTTCAACTGGATGGTCGAGCCGTGCTGCTCAAAGGGCGGCGTCTCCCAGAAATGGCTGTAATTGCCGCCCAAATCGCCGCCGAGAATCCCCGCCTTGAGCAATGCCAGGCGGCCCGTTACTTCATAACGCGTGGCGTACTGACCCGCGGGTGTATCCAAATACGTCAGAATCCCGGCTCCTGTGAACGGTCCTTGCGGCCCCTCGCCCCTGATCGTGATCTCGTAAAAGCGTCCATCCCACACTTTCCTCACGCTCTCCGTGCCCGTGCTTTGGCCACCTTCGCCCAGCGGACTGTCGGGCACCGTCCCCTCGAATGTCCAGTCACCGACGAAATAGTCCATATTGAACTTCGGAGTCTGGTCTTCGTACGCCGTGCCGCGCCCAGGCAACGGCCGCTGCCCCTTCTGCTGGGCGCTGACCAGCGGACCCACCACTCCGGCGAGGATCACGAAGCTACACCCCAACCACGTCGCCCGCCTCATCTCCCCTCCTCCCCAGACGCCACTCGCGAGCGGGGGGCGGTTTCGATCTACCGACCGGTTCGAGCGGTCACGGGCGCCGTCATCGGCCGGTCCTTTTTATCAATCGATACTTCGTAAAAACCCGTGAACATCTCGTCCCAACTCTGTTCAGACCAGTAGACTTCTTTCTCAGGGGCAGGATTCCCTCGGTTCTTCACCGAGTTGTCAAAGTGCCCGATGACCTTAAGGGTACTGCCCGCCGGGAGCTTCACCGGTTGATCAAACTCATAGTACAGCTGCCAATTGAAGTTGTAGTTCGGCACATTCAGCAGCACGTCCTCTCGGCCGTCCGGGTAGGTCACCAGATACGTCATGTCCTTCCCGCGTACATGCATGTGCGGCCACATCAAATGGATGGTCACGTCATCCTGGAACGCGGTGATGCCAGTCGCTGCGTAGTTGGGCTCATTGGCCGGGATCACCGGCAGGCACGGACCCGCGCAGGCCGAATCTGGATCAGATAACACCTTTTCCGGCACCTCCTGGCCCTGGGTAATGTACGTGTCACCCCTGTTGCTACTGCGCGTGAGCGTCTCGACGGTCAGTGGGACTTGCTGGAACCAGAGCCCGACACGCGACCGGTCCTTCTCCGGTTTCCCCGTCATCGTGTAGTGCAGGTTCCATTGCAGCACGCTGTCCTTGGGAATGCGCTTCCCCACCCCCGGCCGGAACTGCTGGAACCCCCTCGGCGGCACGTAGATGACCAACGTACCGTTGAGTGCTTCATTCGGCGGGTCGTTCGCAGCGGATTCGCTCACGGGAACGGTCGCTTGCCCTCGCTGCCCCTGGTTCCGCTTGGTGTAGACCGGCGTCCCGTCGGCATTCACGACAATGTTACTGAGAACCGGCCCCCCCGGCCACGCAGGGCCCCTCCCGATTTTGGTCCCCGGCGCCAGCTTCCGCATCGTTGCGGTCATGTGATGCACGACGGCCGGATTCCCCGCCAGCACCTGAACGGCTTCGATGA
>QHWL01000133.1:7935-8427 GCA_003222555.1 Acidobacteriota bacterium
CCGTGAACCAAGGGAACTGCCCCTGGGCCGGGATGTCCATCTCAAACGGCAGCTCGACAACCAGATCCGGCGGCCGGCCGGACGGATGGCTCCACCCGCCCTCAGCCACCGGCGGAGGCACCGGCGGTGCACCGCTCCCCTCGGGCGCGCCGTGATCGACCCAAGCCACCAGCGTGTCAATCTGCGCTTGGGTGAGCGTGTACGCATTGCGAAAAACGCCAAATCGCGGGTCTGCCCGCCACGGCGGCATCTCCCGCGCGACCACTTTGGCCTTGATCGCCCGCGCCCACGGCCGCGCCGCCTCGTAGGACCGCAGCGACATGGGCGCGACCTGGCCTGGACTATGACAGGTGACGCAGCTATTAAAGAGGATGGGCGCCACATCCTGGTTGAACGTGGGCGTCGCGCTGGTCTCACGTTGGGCAAGGATGCTGACACCGCTGACCGCGACCGCGGCTAGCACCACCACGCCGCCGAACGCTGCGAGCTTCA
>QHWL01000134.1 GCA_003222555.1 Acidobacteriota bacterium
AATCGTCGCCTCCACGACAACGACACCTCGCACGCCTGCCGCCCGTGCCGCAGCCGGGTAAACCGGCATCACGTCCTTTGTTTTCTGTGGTGACCTGAGCACGCTACCCACCCGCACCTCGGCGGGCGAGCCTGTCGGTCGACCGCGTGAATCGTCACGGTTCTGTTGCGGTGGCGATGGCTCTGGATACCGCGAGATCCGGGCGGAGCGGATCAACCAGTGCGCGCCGTGCTTCGCCATCACGTAAGAGGCGTGTCCGTCTGGCGACGGCCCAGTGCCGAAATACTTCACGTCAATCAGTGCGACATCCGGTTTGATGAAGCCGATGTTCTCGATGTCGAGCCTGAACGTCCGAGAAGGGTTCGGCGTTCGCTCGAAGTCTTCCGCGATTTCGACGCGTCCTTTCAGGGTTCTTCGATCGACAGATCGCCATTCATCGGCATCCTCGGAATAAAGGCTCGCCAGCATCTTGCCGTCACCACGCTGGCGAGCATTGGCATATGCGGCAAGCTGACGCCGGATCGCGCCTTCATCGGCCGACTGCCGCAAATGTCGGCCGCCCACCAGATCGAGACGAAGCAAATGGAAGCTGCGACCCACCGAGACATACTGGTGTCTCCCTGCTCCGAGGGCAGCGCGACACGGATGGCCTTCATGCCTGTTCAGTGTGCGCCTGCTAATAACAAGATGCGCGATGCCTTAACAAGATGCGCGCTCGCTACCTTAGACACCGTTCCCAGATTTCAGACACCGTTCCCAGAGTTCCCACGCAGGGTAGCCGCCTCGGCGTTTGCGAAGGACCGCTCAAATCGGCAGGCGGGGTGTGGGCGACGCGACCTCGGTGGAGGTCGGCCGCGTGGTCAGGGCGCCGCCGCGAAGATTGGAAGCCACCCACGGCCTCGGGCGCGGTAGAATCGCGCCGGAGGTAGTTCGATGAAGCACGGCAGACCGAACCGACGGCAACTCCTGCAGATGGGGGCGGCGGTAGGCGGAAGCCTGCTGGCTGGACAGAAGGCGCTGGCCCTCGAAACCGATCCGCGGAAACTTGGACAGCCGCTGGGCCCTTACGGCGAACGGTCGTCTTTCGAGAAGGCGGTCCGCTGGACGCGCGAGTCGAAGACGCCGGAGACGGGCTCGAGCTTCACGCCCCTCCACGACTCGGTCGGCATTTTGACCCCGTCATCGCTCCACTACGAGCGGCATCACTCGGGCATCCCAACGATCGATCCCGCGAAACATCGCCTCGTCGTTCACGGCCTGGTGGATCGGCCGCTCTCCCTTTCGATGGCCGAGATCCGGCGCCTGCCGTCGCTGACGCGCATCCTGGTGCTCGAATGCGGCGGCAACAGCGGCGGTGAGTGGGGAGCCACAACCGGGACCGATGTCCAGCGGAGTTACGGCCTCGTCAGTGGCAGCGAGTGGACCGGCGTCCCGCTGTCGCTGCTGCTCGCCGAAGCTGGCGTGCAGCCGCGCGCGTCATGGGTGATTGCCGAAGGCGCCGATGCCTGCCGGATGATGCGCAGCATTCCGCTGGCGAAGGCGATGGAGAACTCGCTGCTCGCCTACGGCCAGAACGGTGAGGCCATGCGCCCTGCCCAAGGGTACCCGCTGCGGCTGATCAACCCCGGGTGGGAAGGCAACACGAATGTGAAGTGGCTGCACAGCCTGAAACTCACCGACCAGCCTTACATGGCGCGCGACGAAACGTCCAAGTACTCGGACCTGATGCCGGACGGCAAGGCAAGAATCTTCACCTACGCGATGGAGGCGAAGTCGGTCATCACGTTTCCGTCCGGCGGGCAAACGCTGCCGACGCGGGGTCTGTACGAACTGACCGGCCTGGCCTGGTCCGGACGCGGGCGGATCGAGCGGGTCGAGGTGACCACCAACGGTGGACGGACCTGGGTCAAGGCAGAGTTGCAGGAACCGCGGCTGCCGATTGCGCTGACGCGGTTCCGACTGGCGTGGCGGTTCGACGGCCAGGACACCATCATCGCATCGCGCGCCATCGATGAAACCGGCTACGTGCAGCCGACGCGCGCGGCCTTGATTGCCGTCCGCGGGACCAATTCCAACTACCACTATAACGGCATCAAGTTCTGGAACGTCCGCGCCGATGGGAGGGTGACGAATGTGGAAGGTTAGCGCGATCCTCCTGGCAGCGGCGGCCACCCTGTCGGCGCAGTCGCCTCGATACGGAGTGGGACGGCCGCCAACGCCGGAAGAGATCCGCGAGCTGAGGTCCGCAATTGCGCCCGATGGCACTGGCCTGCCGGAAGGGACGGGGACGGTTGCGGCAGGACGGGAACTCTTCGCGGCGCAGTGCGCGCGGTGTCACGGACCCACGGGGGAAGGAGACGTGGGCGCGAGACTGGTGGGCGGTCAAGGGACGCTCCGTACGCCGCGGCCTCTCAAGACAGTCGGGAGCTTCTGGCCGTACGCGACGACGCTGTGGGATTACATCAATCGGGCGATGCCATTCGATCGCCCGGGCCTGCTCGAGCCGCCAGAGGTGTACGCGGCGGTTGCCTACGTGCTGAACCTGAACGGCATCATCGAAGAGAACGGGGTGATGGACGCGACGAGCCTCCCGAAGGTGAAGATGCCGAACCGCGATGGGTTCGTCGCCGATCCCCGGCCGGATGTCCGATAGGTCATTCGTGGACATCGTGCCACAGATGATTGGCGCGGACGGAAAGCCGAGGAAAGAGCTGCTCGTCGAGGACGGGCTCCACATGACGCCCGCCGGATACAAGATCTGGAACGACGCGCTCAGGCCGCTCCTACAGCTCGGTCAGTTGAACCACTAAAGAGCGTCAACGAGGGTTCGTCGCAGGAAGCCCGCGGGGCGGATACTGGTCGTCCCTCTTCGAAGAACGGGTTCACTCCGCAGCGAGCGGAGGGAACAAGTACAGCGCTTCGACGCCGCCCGACAACGTCGTGAGGAACGCGCTCATCTGCCCACCGGCGTCGGCATGACTCAAGTCGGCCGACTCGAGCAGGCCCTGCGTGAAGCTCTCGGCGTCCACCGCCCGCTTGCCATTGGCCGCCGCATGCCTCCCGGCGAGCACGCACGCGGCGTTCAGCTGCGCAACCATCATCGCGACCTCGTCGAGCACCGCACGTCTTCCACTGCCAAGCGTTTCGAAGCCGACCCGTAGGTACCGGTGCGCGATGGCGTGCACGGTCGGATCGTCGAGGCGGAGCGGCAGGGCAATCGCGCGGCCGAGGTCGAAGCCGGCCGCCTCTGGCCCGAGCCCGTGGAGGTGGGCGAGCAGGCGAAAGAGCGTAAAGCGGAGCGCGAGCCGGCGCCGGGCGAGGACCGGATCGAGATGGATCTGCACCGACAGGGCCGCGAGCAGGAAGCCGCGAAAAAGGAGTCGGGCAAGGCGCGACGGAGCGCGCGCCGGGAGCGGGTTCTCGCTCTTGAGTGCGTATCCGCCCGTCAGACGGAGGTACTCGACCCAGTCGGCCGGCGCGAGGCCGATCACACGGCGTCGCGACAGGTCCTCGAGCAGCGCCGCGATCCGCCGAAGGTTCGCGCGCAGATCAGGGCGGCTGTCCGGACCGGGCCGGTCGAGCATCTGGCCGAGGAGCGCCCGCAGTTGTGCAAGCGCCGCGCTCGTCAACCGATGTCCGCGCACCAGTTCGACGGTAGCGGCCGTTTCCGGGAACTCGCGCCTCCACGCGACATGGAGCGTGTGCAGTTCGGGTTTTTGCGACGAGAGCGTGGCGCCCTCGTTCGCGATCACGGTCGGGCAGGCGAAGCTCACGGTGACCACTGTGTCCTCGCCGGCCTGACGGAAGCGAAACGGGAACAAGCGACAGGAGAGTGGCTTGCGGTCGGCTCCTAAGACTTCGTGGATGCGGCAGAGGCCCTCGGGAGAAAGGAAGCCGCAAGCGCCATCTCGCCGCTTGCGGATTCGGAGCAGCGGCGCATGCCCTGGGATCGGCTCAAACGGATCCGCCGCACTTACGGCATCGCCGGCGTCCTCGCGGAACCAACGCGCCACACCAGCCTACCGGTAGGCCTCGGCCTCGCCCGCGGTGACGAGCACGGTCATCCGCCGGCAGCATCTCCCGCATTGGGCGCAGGTAAAGCGCTGGTCAGGCGAGAACCGGAGCGGGCACATGCGTGCAGCTATCGCGACGGGCAGTCACCCACGAGCGGACGCCAGCCCTCGAGGTCGATTAGCATCTGGCTGACGCCTGGGTTGCCCGGCAGGCTGCCGTCCGAAGGCGCGCGGCCGGGCGAAATCCGTACACCACCGATGCGTACACCGTCCGGTTTGTACTGGCTCTTCCTCATCAGGCCCGTGATCTCGATCATCGAACCCTCGCGAGCTTTGATCTCCGCCATCATCTCTTCGGCCCGTTCATGCGCAAGTGCATGCCGTCGGGAATGTCGACGCT
>QHWL01000135.1:0-5959 GCA_003222555.1 Acidobacteriota bacterium
CCACGCGGAAAGAGGGCCGTGAGGGTGCCGCGACCTCCGCTTCGTGTCACTGCCAGACCAGGCACGAGCCGCAGGGCGTCGGCGACCGTTTCAATCTGGCGCGCCTCGAGGTCGGCCGCGGTGATCACGGCGACGCTGTCGGCCGCGCGCGAAAGCGGCACGTCGATCTGCGCTGCCGACACGACAATCGATTCGGTAATCGCGCTGACCCGGAGAGGAAGGTTCAGAGCGCGCGTTTCGTCGCCGCCGAGCGTGACGGTGATCGGATCGGCCTGGAAGCCATCGGCGAGCACGCGTACTTCGTAGCTTCCGCCCGTCAGCGCGGCCACCTGGAATTCGCCGTTGGCGTTGGTCTCGCGATCGACGACGGTGCCGATGGAGGTCGCGACCACGACGCGCACACCGGCAACGCCGCGGCCGTCAGGATCGATGACGCGGCCGGTGAGTGTCGCCGCCAACGCCGCGGGCGCGACCGCGAGGAGAATGAAAGTGAACAGGAGACGGCAGGCTGCAGCCAGCCGCGAGAAGCGGGGGGGAAACATCGGAGCTCCTTCCGGCGTCTCACGCGCCGAAGAACGGGCGACCCCGATGACCAAGTTTCCTGACTCGCGGATCGACGCGGCACGTCTGTCTTCCCAGGCGCCAGAACGCCCAGTGACATCACCGACGTATCGCTCCCCGCTTACAGTGGCGGGACCGTGTAGGCTTCGCACCCACTTCGCATGGCCGCCGGGGCAGCGTCAAGTCGTCGAGCGGCGAGTATAACACGCGCGCCGAGGGCCCGAAGGCGTGCCGAACAGCCGGAAAACCAGTGAAAAACTCGCGTAGGTTGCCTCTGCCCCGCATTTTTGCTTAACATACAACGTCTGTGTTGCGCGAAGGCGCGGCACACGTGCTTCACCGACAACCGAAGAGGACGCATGAGCAAGAGTTCGACCGTCACCATTCGCGAGAGGCCGGTGCAGGACGTGGCTTCCGCGAAGGCCGGCGGCCTGACGATTCATGGCGAGACATTCATGGTGCAGACCGACCAGCGCATCGAACTGGTCGATCTCACCAACCGCGTCATGGAGTACGTCCGGCGCTTCAACATTCGCGAAGGGTTGGTGAGCCTCTGGTCGATGCACACCACCTGCGCGCTTTTCATCAACGAGTTCCAGACGGCGCTGCTTTCCGACATCAAGCGCTTCCTGGAACAGATGGTGGCGCGCGACGCGGAGTGGATGCACAACAGCCCAGAGCACTCCGACTGCGATCGGATGAACGCCGACTCGCATCTGCGCGCGCTTCTGCTCGGTCACAGCCTCACGCTTCAGGTCAGCGGCGGCGAGGTCGTGCTGGGGCAATGGCAACGGATCCTGATGGCCGAGCTCGATGGCCCGCGCGCCCGCTCAATGCGGATTCAGGTCTTTGGCGTTCCTTAGCTGGCGCCTGAAGCTGGGAATGTGTCCCGTCTCTCCACCGCCGGTCTCCTCGATATCGCGGAGAAACTGGATCGCAACGTCCGCCTCGATCTGAGCGAGGGCATTCGGCTTTTCGAAGCTCCGGATCTCCTGGCTGTCGGGTGGCTCGCCAACCGCGAGCGCGAAAAGCGCCACGGCGGGCGAACCTTCTACAACTACAACATCCGGCTCGAAGCGACCAACGTCTGTGTCGCAAGCTGTCTCTTCTGCTCGTTCGCGAGACTCAAACCTGGAGATCCCGGCGCCTACACGATGTCGCTTGATGAGGCGTGGGACAAGCTGCGCCGTCGCAGCCATCAGCCGATTACCGAAGTTCACGTCGTCAACGGTTTGCATCCCGATCTGCCGTTCGACTACTACGTGGAGCTGCTGCGCGGCTTCAAGCGCATCCGTCCCGGCATTCATCTCAAATGCTTCACCGCCGTCGAGATCGCGTTTTTCGCCGACCTCTACGGCATGAGCGACGAGCAGATCCTGCGCGAGCTGATGGCCGCGGGACTCGACTCGTTGCCGGGCGGCGGCGCCGAGATCTTCGCCGAGCGGGTGCGAAAGAAGATCTGCGACGACAAGTGCGGAACCGAGCGCTATCTCGACATCCACCGCGCGGCCCATCGCCTCGGGATGCGGACGAATGTGACGATGCTGTACGGGCACATCGAGACAGCCGAAGAACGCGTCGATCACATGCTGCGCGCGCGGGCGCTGCAGGATGACACGGGCGGGTTCCAGGCGTTCATTCCGCTGGCGTTTCACCCCGACAACAACCAGATGCGCAAGCTGCCGGCGCCGACCGCGGCCGACACGTTGCGCGTGCACGCGGTCGCCAGGCTCATGCTCGACAACATTCCGCACGTGAAGGCGTTCTGGATTGCGACCGGCGTGGAGGTGGCGCAGACGGCGTTGTGGTTTGGGGTGGACGATCTCGACGGGACCGTACAGGAAGAGAAGATTTACCACATGGCAGGGGCGCAGACCCCCGAGGCGATGACGACAAGCGAGATCGAACGGCTCATTACGGCCGCCGGCCGCGAGCCGGTGGAGCGGGATACGCTGTACCGGGTAGTGGCGCACGCCTGAAATCGGGCCAATTGGTAATGCGCTCTCTGGGCGCGTTGGGTGTTGCGGCAGGACGCGAACGTGAGCAAATGACCGGATAACCAGCCTCAAGCTGTCGGAATACTGACGGGCGTACGGTGTTATAATTAGAGGGCAGCCAAGCTTCGCCCTGGGGGTTCTTGAGGCTTGGCTTTTTCGTAGCCGCGGCTTGAGAAATTTTTCACAAGCTGGACAAGCGGCACCCGCTGGGACCGCCAGCGTGGGGTCCGACTTGAGCGGATCGTGACCGCAACAACGTAGTGTCCGGCTTTAGCCGGACCGTAAACATATGCTTCTTCCAGTCCTCACGGCGTACGAGAACGACCACATCTCGGAACGCCAGCCGTTGCCCGACCAGTACCTCGGCCTCTCGGACGAGGAGATGGAGCGCCGCATCGCCGCGGCCAAGGCGAAGCTCGGTCGCCGAGTGGTTATTCTCGGCCATCACTATCAGCGCGACGAAGTGATCAAATTCGCCGACTATACCGGCGACTCCTTCAAGCTCGCTCGCCACGTGAGCAAGCACCCCGAGGCTGAATTCATCATCTTCTGCGGCGTGCACTTCATGGCGGAGAGCGCCGACGTGCTGAGCGCGGATCATCAGCAGGTCATCCTGCCGGATCTTGCCGCCGGCTGCTCGATGGCGGACATGGCCGCCCCCGATCAGCTCGAGATGTGCTGGAGCGATCTCTCGCAGATGGGTGTCGGCGGCGTGATTCCGGTGACCTACATCAACTCCGCCGCCTCGATCAAGGCAATCTGCGGCGAGCGCGGCGGCACGGTCTGCACCTCGTCGAACGCGGCGGCGACTTTGCACTGGGCCTGGGAACGCGGCGAACGGATTCTGTTTCTGCCCGATCAGCATCTCGGCCGCAACACCGCCTACAAGCTGGGCGTCCCCCTCGAAGAGATGGTCGTGTGGGATCCGAACGAGATCTGGGGCGGCCTCGAGCCCGATGCAGTCAGTCGTGCGCGCATCATTCTCTGGAAGGGCCACTGCTCGGTGCATACGCGTTTCACGGTGCGGCAGATTGAGAACATCCGGAGGGAGCATCCCGGCGTTCGCGTCATCGTCCATCCGGAAGTGACCTGGGAGGTCGTCCAGGCCGCGGACGATTCGGGCTCGACCGAATACATCATCGACCAGGTGGGCCACAGCCCGGTCGGCTCTATCTGGGCCGTCGGCACCGAAATCCATCTGGTCAACCGGCTCGCCCGCCAGATGCAGCCCGATCGCACCGTGCTGTCGCTCGATCAGTTCGGCTGTCTATGTTCGACGATGTTCCGCGTCTCGCCGAATCACCTGCTTTGGACCCTCGAAGGCCTCGTCGATGGCCGCGTCCACAACCGCATCGTCGTGCCCGACGACCGCAAGCATTGGACGAAGGTCGCGCTCGACCGGATGCTGTCGATCCAGTAAAAATCTCTACCACCGAGGACACGGAGTGCGACGGAGAACACCGTGTGCTCCGTTCTTGCGGCCGTGCTCTCCGTGGTGGCCCCGCGCAGCGGCACCTTGCACAGGTTGCGGCAGTACGATCCTGACGTTGTATTACCGCGGCCCGACGCGACAAGGAGGACGTTCGATGGCAATCACGCTTCCGTCTCTTCCGTATCCCACCGATGCACTTGAACCCCATATCGACAAGCAGACGATGGAGATCCATCACGGGAAACATCATGCGGCGTACGTCAACAACCTGAACGCTGCGCTCGAGAAGCATCCCGAACTGCAATCCAAGAGCGTCGAGGATCTGCTGCGCGGCATCAATACGGTGCCCGAAGACATCCGCACTGCGGTCAGAAACAACGGCGGCGGCCACGTCAACCACGCGATGTTCTGGCAGATCATGGGCCCGAAGGCAGGCGGTGAGCCGACCGGCGCGATCGCGGACGCGATCAAGTCGTCGTTTGGAAGCTTCGATTCGTTCAAAGAGCAGGTCGGGAAGGCCGGGGTCGGACGTTTTGGTAGTGGCTGGGCGTGGGTGCTCGATCAGGGCGGCAAACTGGTCATCGAGAGTACCGCAAACCAGGACAGCCCGCTGATGGACGGCAAGAAGGTCGTCTTCGGCATCGACGTGTGGGAACATGCCTACTACCTGAAGTATCAGAATCGCCGCCCCGACTACATCACCGCCTGGTGGAATGTCGCCAATTGGGCCGAGATCAACAAACGTTTGGGGCGTTAAACACATTGTTGATTGCTGATTGATGATTGCAGATTGAATCGAAGAAATAAATCAACAATCAGCAATTTGCAATCAGCAATTCTCCCTCGTGATCCTGTTCCTGTTTTTTGCGCATCTCGGCATCGGCATCATCATCACGCTCGTCTGGGTCTCGCGCGAGGCGGGCGTGAAGTTTTTTCGCTTCAACGCGGGGCTGGCGGCGATCCTGATCGGCGTGGCTTTTCTGTTCCGGCCGCCGGAGGCCGCGGCGACCGGACCGGGGCGCGTCGCGCTCGCGGCGCTCGCGATCGCGGCGGCCTGCACCGCGGTGTACTGGGCGACGGTGGGCCGGACTCTTGCGTCGATTCGTCCGGCGGTTGTCGCGATGGGCGTCGGCGCTGGCGTTGTGGCGCTCGTGGCACAGGCACTCGCGGTCGGGTTGGGCCGCGCCGTCACGGTGCAGGCCATGACCGTCGCGAGCTTTCTCAGCTCGGCCGCTCTCTTGGGCGGCGCCTGCACGGCGATGATCCTGGGCCATTGGTATCTGGTGATTCCGTCGCTGCAGGTGACGCACCTCCAATCGATCGTCAAGGTGCACATCGCGTCGACGCTCGTGCGCGTCGTCGTCGTCGCCGCCGCGGTGTTTCTTGCGATCGCGACGTGGCAGCCCGGGCTTGGCCCGAGCTTCCGCTATTACATTACGTCGGTCGGCGGCGTGTTTTTCTGGCAGCGGGTACTGTTCGGGCTGTTTGGCCCGGCGCTGCTGTCGTATCTCACTTGGGAGACGGCCAAGATTCGATCGACGCAATCGGCGACCGGCATTCTCTACGTTGATTTCTTCGCCGTCGTCGTTGGTGAAGTGCTCGCGAAATACCTGCTGCTCGCGACGCGCGTGCCCGTGTAGTACACTCGCGTGGTGCCCGGCGTCCACGCCGGACCGTTCGGGCGGATTGCACCGCGGTCCGGAACCTGCGCAATTTCAGCCTACGAACCGCGTCAGGGCCGGAAGGCAGCAGCGCTAAGTAGATCCTGAAATGTGCCGCAGGCCCTTCCGGGCCGCGGTTCAGTCCGCACGTTCCCCATGTCCTATCAAGTGATCGCGCGCAAATGGCGGCCGCAGCGGTTCGACGATGTCGTCGGACAGCTGGCGGTGACGCGGACGCTGAAAAACGCGCTCGCGAGCGGGCGGCTCGCGCAGGCGTTCGTCTTTGCGGGGCCGCGCGGCGTCGGCAA
>QHWL01000135.1:5995-10692 GCA_003222555.1 Acidobacteriota bacterium
TGCGGACGGTGCGACGCCTGCGTTGAAATTGCCGAAGCGCGCGACATCGACGTGCTCGAAATCGACGCGGCGACGCATACGGGAATCGACAATATCCGCGAGGTGATCATCTCCGGACTGTCCATCCGGCCGGCGCGTAACCGCTACAAGATTTTCATCATCGACGAGGTCCATCAACTCTCGGCCCCGTCGTTCAACGCGTTGCTCAAGTCCATCGAGGAGCCGCCGCCACACGTCGTTTTCATGATGGCGACGACCGAACTCGAGAAGATCCCGGAAACAGTGCTCTCCAGATCGCAGGTGTACGAGTTCAGGACGATCGGCACGAAGGCGATCGCCGGTCAGCTTCGGCTGATTGTCGACAAGGAACAGATTACGGTCGGCGAAGAATCGCTGCAGCTCATCGCGCGCGACGCCGAGGGCAGCATGCGCGATGCTCAGAGCAAGCTCGATCAGGTGATCGCGTTCACCGGAAAAGCGATCACTGGAGAAGACGTCGCGACGGTGCTCGGGCTCGTCGGACGAGACCTGCTTCTGGACGGGATTCAGGCAGTGGCTGACGAGGATGCCACGGCGGCTTTCACGCTGGCCGGCCGAGCGGTGGAAATGGGCTACGACCTGCGCGCGGTCTGTCGTGAGCTCTCGAGGGTGGTGCGTGATCTGCTGGTTCTTGCGGTCGATCCCTCGCGCATCAGCGATCCCGAGATTGCGGGAGAGGGCGAGCGGGAGCGCCTGACGGCGCTCGCCGCGCGCTTCTCGCGTGAGGATCTGCTGCGCGCCTTCGATCTGTTGACTCGCACGGAAGCGGAAATCCGCAGCGCGGCGCAGCCGCGGTATCACCTCGAGATGGCGCTGCTCCGATGGATCTATCTCCGCAAGCTCGTGCCGATTGAGGAGCTGATTGCGAATGGGTCTGCTGGCGTGGAGGCCGGCTCGAGCCGCACCCCGCCGGTTCCCAAAGCTGCGCCGGCAATCCCGCCACCGGCCCGGTCGTCGACTTCTTCCGTGGCGTCCGGTTCCACCAGGCCCTCGCCGCCGGTGGAGCGCGCTGAAGCCGCTGCTGGCGTCATCTCCGGCGTTAGCCGGACCCGGACCTCACAATCGGCGGGAGTCGGCCTCAAGGACGCGCTCCTTGCCGAAATTCGCACGTCGAAGGCCGTCTTCTACAATACGGTCGTCGCGCAGGCGCAGAAGGTCGAGGTGGCGGCCGGCCGGGTCACGTTCAGCTTTTCGCCGGCCCAACGCGCGATCCGTGACGTGTTCGAGAAGGATCGGAGCTGGCTCGAGTCCATCGCCCAGCGGCTGGCGGGCCAGACGATTGTCGTGGCAGCAGTCCAGGTCGAGGCGGCGACGCCGGAAAAGGATGTCGACGAGGGGTCGGCGACAACGGTGACCGACAGGAAGTCGGCGTTGCGCGAGCAGGCGCTCGCCGACGCGGGGGTACAGGCGATGCTGGACGTCTTCCCGGCGGAAATCCGCGACGAGGAGGAGATGTGAACATTCAACAGATGATGAAGCAGGCGCAGCAGATGCAGGAGCGGCTGCAGAAGCAGATGGCCGAGCTCAAGGTCGAAGCCACCGCCGGCGGTGGCATGGTGACGGTCGTCGTCAACGGTGCCAAACAACTTCAGTCGATCAAGATCGATCCCGAAGTCGTCTCGAAAGACGATGTCGAGATGTTGCAGGATCTGATCGTGGCGGCCGTCAACGACGCGCACCGCAAGGCGGATGAAGAGATGGCGCAGAAAATGGGCGGCCTCGTTCCGGGAATGAAACTGTAAGGTAGAACCCTTCTACCTTTGCGTTCTGCCTTTTGCCTTCTGACTTTGTGACGTCTTTACCAGCTTCCCTCGTCCGCCTGATCGACGAGCTGCAGCGCCTCCCCGGCATCGGGCCCAGGGGCGCGCAGCGCCTGGCGTTTCACATCCTCAAAAGCCCTCGCGAGCAGGCCGAGCGGCTCGTCGAGGCGGTTCGCGACATGAAGGAACGTGTCACGTACTGCTCGGTGTGCAACAACATCACCGACACCGATCCCTGCGGCTTCTGCAGCAGTGACAAACGCGACCACGGTGTTATCTGCGTGGTCGAAGAGCCGCAGAATGTCTCGGCGGTCGAAAAGACGCGGGAGTTCAGGGGCGTCTACCACGTGTTGATGGGCGCGCTCTCGCCGCTCCAGGGCATCGGCCCCGACGACCTGAAGATCAAGAGTCTGCTCGCGCGCATCACGAACGGGGTCGCGGAAGTCATTCTGGCCACCAACCCGAACGTCGAGGGTGAAGCGACGGCGATCTACCTGGCGCGGCTGCTCAAGCCGCTCGGCGTCAAGGTGACGCGCATCGCCATGGGCGTGCCGGTTGGCAGCGATCTCGAATACGCCGATGAAGTGACGATGCACAAGGCGCTCGAGGGTCGGCACGAGGTCTGATCCGACGTCATGCTGCCTCATTCATACGAGTTTCCGGCCGCGATTCTGCTTGTGCTCGGCGGCGCGCTGGCGTGGTCGGCCGGCTACCGGCTGTTCCGCGTCGTGCTTGCGATTTACGGATTCATCTTCGGCGCCATGCTCGCGAGCTCTGTCATGGGGATCAGCAACACGGCTGGCATGGTGGTGGCCGCGCTTGTCGGCGGGCTGATTGGCGCCGCGATTCTGGTATTCGCGTACTTCGTCGGGATCGCGCTTGTCGGCGCCGGGCTCGGCGCCTTCGTCGTGCACGTCGGATGGAGTCAGTGGGCGGCCGGGGATCCACCGGCGGTCCTCGTCATCGTGTTGTCGATTGCCGGCGCGGCGAGCGCGATGCTCCTGCAGCGCTACGTGATCATCGTCGGCACCGCGTTTGGTGGCGCGTGGACGATGATTGTCGGCGGGCTCGCGCTGGCGGGCGAGCGTTCGGCGGCGCGCGCTCTGACGAGCGCCGACGTATGGATTTTGTATCCGCTCACGCCGGCGGCGGGACAACGGTGGATTCCGATGGCGTGGATCGCCCTCGGGTTGATGGGTGTCGCCGTGCAGCTGCGCGTCACGGGACGCAAGCGATAACCGGGCGCGTGCGTGCGGGGCTGGACCTTCCGTTGACCAGCCTTGCGCCGTTTCGCTACTATTAGGGTTCTTTGCGTCGCCTGCGGCCCGCCTATTCCTCAGTAGCTCAATGGTAGAGCATCCGGCTGTTAACCGGAGGGTTGCTGGTTCGAATCCAGCCTGAGGAGCCATTTTTTCGAGTTGCCGGGGACAAAACGGGGACAATTTGGCAACAAATCGAGGCCGTTTCATGTCCCCGACACCAGTCGAAGCGGTCGGCCCTGGTTGTTCCAGCTCACCTCCAAACCTTTGCGCAGTTCTTCGTCGGTCACGTTCAGATAGCGCTGCATTTGCTGAATGCTCGCGTGTCCGAGCATGAGCTGAATGATCCGAATGTCGACGCCGTCCGCCAGCAAACGACAGGCGCCTTCGTGTCTCAAGTCGTGCCAGCGGAGGTCGATACGTCGCAGTTGCTCCGCATTCCATTCCGTTCCCTCCTTGTCGGGCCGCGGCTCGATCCCATTTGCCAGGAGCTTCAGCGTCTCCCACGCCGTCTGAATCGTCGGCTGATAGGCTCCGTTGACGCTCCCAAAGACGTACGCGTCGGGTCCCAGGGCCGTGCGACGTTTGAGGATCGCCGCCAGCCGCCCCTTGGGGTTGAAGGGGATTCGGCGGTTCTCTCTGTCCTTGGCCGTTGCGCCTGGGATGCCGATTTGACAGGTGTCCCAGTGGACGCGCTTGTTCTGGATCAAGAGCATCTCGCCCCGTCGGCAGCAGAGCTCAAGAGCGCCGATGATCCGGTCGTGCAACAGCTCGCCCACGTACTGGTGCGCTGCCGTGTTCATCGCCTGCAGCGCTGTATCCAGTAGACGCTTCTCCTCATCGCGTGATACCCGCCGGTCGCGGACTGTCTCCGCTTTCTTGTTCAGCTGGACGCCGAAGCGGTGGAACGGAGACTTGCCGAACAGTGGCGGCGTTTGCGCCATCCCCCAGTTGATGGCTGCCCGTAACCGCTCCAACACGCGGTGGAGCGACGCGACCTCCACATCCTCGGCATATTCCGAGTCGGTCTTGAAGCGGTTGATGTCGTCCGGTTCCTCGAGCGCCGACAGCTGCAGGTGACCGAGGTGTTCCTTCAGCACCCCGATCTGACTGCGAACCGAGTTGATGCTTCGCAGGCCGGCCGGCTTGACGCAGCGTTCCAGGTACGCGTCGAGGAACGCGGAGACGTCACCGAGCTGCGTGCTGACGTGAATCGATCGACTCGGTGGTTGCCTCGGGTCACTCCAGCTTTGATTTCGCCGATGAACAGCCGCTCCCAGTCGCGGGCTTCTTCCATCGACTGGATGGGACGCTGCTTGCCCGGTTCCATCCATGGGATCGCGAATTCGTTCAGCGGCATGCGGTATCGTTTCCCGCGCCACATGACGTCGAACCGCAGGTGCTCGAGACACCGCCGTCCGTTCTTGCACTCTCGTTCCGTACATCGTCGTCTGATCGTCATGATCCCTCCTGCATGGCTCTTTCTCCCTTTGTGATTACGTGACTCGAGTTGGTGCGCCGCGACGGATCCAGTCGAGCACGTCGCGGGGGTGAAAACGTCGACTCCTCACGCCGAATCGTTGAGAGACGAGCACCCCCCGGAGGTATGCCCGTCGAACGGTCTCTTCATGGCAGCCGA
>QHWL01000252.1 GCA_003222555.1 Acidobacteriota bacterium
CGAAAGAGGCCAGAAGGAAGTATTTGATCGCTGCCTCATTCGAGATCGCCCTGTTACGCGTGATCCCCACCAACACGTACGAGCACAGGGTCATGAGTTCCAGTCCCAGGTAGACGATCAAGAGATCCATGGCCGAGGCGGCGAGCATCATGCCGGTCGTGGCCAGGAGGACCAGCGCGAAGAACTCGGCGGGCCGCACGTGCTCCGAGTTGAGATGCCTCACGGAGAGGAGCGCGGCCAGGGCCGCGATCGCCGCAAAGAGCACATTGAAAAATTGCGCATAACCGTCGCCGGCGATTGTGCCTCCAAACCCGGTACTCGGGACTCGCGCTGCGAAGACCCATCCCGAGCCGACGGCGGCGATCGCAGCGACGACCACCCACATCGCGGCAGACTGAGCGCTCTGTACGCGCCGCGCGACAACGATCAGCGCCAGGGCCGCGCCGACCAGAACGAGCTCCGGAACGAGGAGCATCAGATCCGTCACAGCCGCCCCGCAATTTCGCCCGGCCCAGACACGACTCCCAAGAGCTGGGTCACCGAGGCCCGCAGAAAGCCCAGAACGCTTTCAGGATAGAAGCCGATGACCAGGGCCAGCAGCACCAGGGGAACCAGGGTCGCCACCTCTCGGACGTCGAGGTCGAGGCGCAGTCCGCGCAGCCCTGGCCTGACGTCGCCCAGGACCACGCGGTAGAAGAGCCAAAGGATGTAAGTCGTACCCAGGGCTACACCCCAAACACCCATCGCCCCGAGCCAGGGCCAGGCCCTGAAGCTTCCGCTGATGATGAGGAACTCTCCCACGAAGGAATTCAAGCCAGGGAATCCGGAAGCGGCCAGGCAGAAGAGCGCCAGAAACGTCGAGTATATCGGTGCGACCTTGAAGAGCCCTCCGTAATCCGCGATTTCCCGCGTATGGGTGCGCTCGTAGATCATGCCAACGCACAAAAAGAGAGCGCCGGTGATGATCCCGTGGTTGACCATCTGGAGAATCGCGCCCTCGACGCCACTGCGGTTGAGCGTAAAAATGCCCAGGGTCACGAAGCCCATGTGACTGATGCTCGAGTAGGCGATGAGGCGTTTGATATCTGTCTGAGCCAGCGTCACGTATGCGCCATAGACGATGGCTGCGGCAGAGAGCACCAGCATGGGCTTGAAGAAGAGCTGGACGGCATCGGGGAGTATCGGCAGAGAAATCCTCAAGAACCCATAGGCGCCCATCTTGAGGAGAATTCCCGCGAGGATCACGCTCCCCGCGGTTGGCGCCTCGGTGTGGGCATCCGGCAGCCACGTGTGCACGGGGAACATGGGCACCTTGACCGCGAACGCAGCCAGAAAGGCCACGAATAGCCACGCCTGGACGAGGAGGCTCAGCCTCGGCGTCGTGTGGGCGAGCGCCTGGAAGTCCAGAGTGCCGCTCGCGTAAAGGAGGGCGATCAGGCCGACGAGCATCAGTACGCTCCCAGCCAGGGTAAACATCAGGAACTTGACCGCGGCGTATGTACGGTGTGCGCTTCCCCACACGCCGATGAGCAGAAACATGGGAACGATCATGAGTTCCCAGAAAAGATAAAAAAGAAAAAAATTCGTACAGGCGAACAGGCCGATCATCGCGGTCTCGGAAACAAGGAGCGCGGCGTAGAACTCCCGCACCCGCATCTGAATCGCGGTCCACGACACGGCCACACACAGGACGCTCAGCAGCGCAGAAAGGAAGATGAACGGAAGGCTGATCCCGTCAACGCCCATCCCGTAGGTCACGTTCCAGGACGGAATCCAGGGCACGGCTTCGACGAACTGCAGGGCGCTCGAGGTTTTGTCAAAATTCAGGTAGAGCGGGACAGAGTGGGCCAGCGTGCCCACGGTCGTAGCCAAGGCTATCCATCGTGCCAGCCGCTGGTTGAGTAAAAGGATAGCGGCCGCGCCCACCAGAGGCAGAAACGTTGTGAACGTGAGGATCGGATAGGTTGTCACTGTAGGAAGACCGCAAGCGCAAGGGCAGCCAAAACCCCGGCTGCCATGATGAGCCCATAGTACTGGGCGTTGCCGGTTACCATCGCTCTCAGACCCCAGCTCACGGTCTGCGTCAGTCCGCCGATGCCAACCGCTGCGGCGTCGATGACACGAGCATCGAGATGGCGCAATCGCGCGGCCACACGCAGCACGTACCGCTGCATGACGACGTCGTAAATCTGCCCGACGAAACCCTCCAGTCGCGCAAGCCCACGATTGACCACGGGCAGCGCGGCGGACAAGCCCCGGCGGTAGAACCAGTCCGTGTCGAGGCTGACGCTCGGTTCGGGATCCAGGTGCGACAGCAGCATGAAAAACCCGAGCGCGGTGAAGCCTAACAGTCCCAAAGTGTCGAAGACGTGCCGCGTGGTGTACGGGGCGTAGTCGACCAGATATGGCAGCTGCGAGTACAAGAGCGCCGGGAAGACGCCGATGAGAATGCATGCCGCCGCAGCAAGACCCATGGCGACGAGCATGTTCACGGGCGGCTCTTGGGCCCGCAAGCCGCGGTCCTTGCCGAAGAACATGTAGTACGGAAGCTTCAGGCCCGTGTGCAGGAACGTCCCTGAGGAAGCCAGGGTGAGCACGAGGAAGATCCCCGCCCGATCGGTTTCGGCCGCGGATGACACGACCATCGATTTGCTGACGAAGCCACTGAAGAGCGGCGCGGCCGAGATGGCGAAGGCACCAACCATGTAGAGCGCGAGCGTGAGCGGCATCGTCTTGTAGAGCCCTCCCATGTCGCTCAGCTTTCGCAGGCCAGTCATTTGGAGCACCGCACCCGCGCCCATGAAGAGGAGCGCTTTGTAGAGAATGTGCGAGAACGCGTGAGCGGTTGCGCCATTCAAAGCCAGCTCAGTACCGATTCCCACCCCGCAAACCATGTAGCCCACCTGGCTGATGATGTGGTAGGCCAGCAGCCTCCTCGCATCGTTTTCGAGGACGGCGTAAACCACGCCATACACCGCCATGGCGGCTCCCCACCAGATCAGCATTTCCGTGCCCGCGAATCCCCGGATCAACGCATAGACCGCAGACTTCGTGGTGAAGGCAGTCAGGAATACAGCCCCCGTGGCGGTGGCCTCCGGGTACGCGTCTGGCAGCCAGGCCCCCAGGGGCGGTACCGCCGCGTTCAGCAGGAAGGCCATGAGGATCAGATTGAACGCTGCGCTCCCGGCATAAGCCGACATGTCCCCGAAAGCGAGCGAGCCGGTCTGGGACCAGTAGAGCACTACCCCTCCCAGGAGGCACAGGCCGCCGAACATGTGGAGGAGAAGATAGCGGAATCCGGCGGATACGGCGGCGGGGGTGCGTCGCAACCATACGAGGAGCACGGCTGCCACGGCCATCAGCTCCGAGAACACGAAAAGGGACAGGAAATCCCCCGCGAACGTGGCTCCAAGCGCGGCCCCGCCGTAAGTCAGTGCCACCATGTGCTGTGCGTCATCGTCTACGTGGAGCGCATAGATCATCCCCACGAGCGTCAGCAGAGCGAAGACGTACGAAAAAACCAGGCTCAGCCGATCCACCCGGCCGAACACAAGCTCTTGTCCCATGAAGTGCACTGCGCCATAGGTCCCAGCCTCCAGGCGAAGGCAGAGAAGCAGCGCTGAAGCGGGCAGCAACACCATCGCGATGCGTTTGGTGCTGCCTTTCAGGAATGGCAAGGCCCAGGCGCCAAGGATCAGTACGAGACCCGGATGCACCCACTCAAGAGTCATAGTAGTTTTCCGGACGCATGAGCCAGAGCTTCCCCAGGAGCTTCGACACTTCGATAATCACCACGCACGAGATCAACCCGTAGATGGATTCCCAGGCCGGGAGGTCCTCAAACCAGAACTCAGCGGGCTCCGCACGAACTCGCTGAGGGCCGCTGCCGCCAAGCCAGCGTAAAACCAGCGCTTCATCCGTCTGAACCGGACGGGGTCCTCCAGATGCTTCTCGAGGAACTTCACGGCACCACCTTCCCGGCGAGAGTCAAAACAGGATTCGGATAAATACCCAGGACCAAACTGGCCAGGGCGGTGACGAACAAAGGGATGACCATCCAGGGTATTTCGCGAACCTCACTGTGCCCGGATTCAGCCGCCTCTTCGAAATACGCCTTATAGACGACCGGTCCGAGGTAAGCCGCGTTCAGCAGCGAGCTGGTCAGCAGTACGCCCAGCAGCCACGGATTTCCGCGCTGCAGTGTGCCGATGGCCAGGTACCATTTGGAGACGAACCCGGACGCAGGAGGAATCCCCACGAGGCTCAAGGAGGCAATCGCAAACGCGGCCATGGTCCACGGCATCTGCCTGGCCAGTCCGGACGTTTGGCTGACGTCGGTCTTGTGCGCAGAGGCGTAAATCGAACCGGCGCACAGGAAGAGGGTGATCTTGGATACCGCGTGATTCGTGATGTGGGCAATCCCGCCGAGGATCCCGCTTGGAGTCAGCAGCGCCGCGCCGAGAACAATGTAAGAGAGCTGGCTAATCGTGGAGAAGGCCAGCCTGGCTTTCAAGTTGTCCTGGCCGAGGGCCAGAAGCGAGGCTCCGAGAATCGTCACCGACGCAACCACCAATGCCAGCTTGTCTGCTCCGAGATGCCGGATCGCCTCGACGCCGAACACGAACAGGAAAACACGGACGGTGGAGAAGACCCCGGTTTTGACCACGGCGACGGCATGCAGGAGCGCGCTGACCGGGGTGGGAGCCACCATGGCGGCGGGCAGCCAGCTGTGCATCGGCATCACGGCGTTCTTGGCAAAACCAAACAGGAACAGCGCAAAGACGACATACAGAAGCGTCGGCTGCGCTGCCAGCGCCGACGCCGGCAGGATGCCGCCGCTGCGGAAGTCGAGGGTTCCCGCCACGTTGTAAATCAGGATGATGGCAGGCACGAGCAACAGCTTGGCCGCACCCAGAAGATAAATGATGTACTTGCGCGCGCCGGCCTTGGCCTCGCCTGTCTCTTTGTGCGCCACCAGGGGATAGGTGGCCAGCGTCAATCCTTCATAGAACAGGAACAGGGTAAAGAGGTTGGCAGAGAATGCCACACCCATGGTGGCGGACAGCGCCAGGGCGAAGCAGGTGAAGTAGCGCGTCTGTGCGTGCTCGCCGAGCGAGCGCATGTAGCCGATTGAGTAAAACGAGGTTGCGATCCAGAGCACCGACGCGCCCAGGGCAAACAGGAGTCCAAAGCCATCGACGCGAAACGCGAACTCGATTCCGGGGAGGATCCGGAAGAGCACGAATTGTGGTGCGCGTCCTGCCTGCACATCCGGGATCATCGAGGCCACACAGGCAACCTGCAGGACCCCGGCCGCGACGGACCAGAATTCTCGCAGGTTGGCGCGACGCTCCCCGGTACCCGCGATGAGGAGCGCGCCCACCGCCGAAACGAGGATGGCCAGCAGAGGTGTGATTGAAAATACAGCTACGGGCTCCATGCCTGCGTCACCATTTCAGCTGCGTCAGGTCCTCCACATTGACTCCCGGCCTGTTTCGACTGAGCGCGAGTACCAGCCCGAGACCGACCGCCGCCTCGGCGGCAGCCACCGCGATCACAAAGAGGGCCAGAACCTGACCACGCTGGTCCTGCAGCTGACGGCTGAAGCCAGCTAGGCTGACGTTGACTGCATTGAGCATGATCTCGACTGAGACGAGCATGAGGATGATGTTGCGTCGGCTGAGGAAGCCGATCAGGCCAATTCCAAAGAGGACTGCGCTAAGTCCCAGACATGCGCCCACGGGCACCATCAGGACTCAGTCTTTCTCTTCGCGACAACGACCGTGCCGACGATGGCGGCCAGAAGGATCAGGGATGCGATCTCGAAAGGCAGCGCGAACAGGGTGAATAGTGCCGTTCCGACAGCCAACAGGCTCCCACGTGGAGGGCCTCCGGCCGCCGAACCGTCCGCAGTCAGCACGAGCCCCGGTTCACGGGCGTACCATAACAGGGCCGCGAAGATTAACCCGGCGGCGGCGCACAGCGGCCAATGGGCGCCGAATGGCGGCCCGGCTGCCTCACGTGGCAGGTCAAGCAGCATGAGAACGAACAAGTAGAAGACGAGAATGGCGCCCGCGTACACAATGACCTGCACTCCTGCCAGGAATTCCGCACCCACCAGCAGGAATATGCCTGCGACGTGCATGAAAAGGGCGAGAACCCAAAGCATGCTGTGGGCAGGATTTCTGCGAGTCACGGCCAGAATTGCGCTCGCGACGCTAGCCGCCGCTAGATAGTAGAAAGCAATCTGTCCCGCAAGGATCGGCATCTGACGCTTGATTTTGTGATTATTTCCGGGTCACAGGCGACCCTAAGACAGCTTCTAAAGCCGAGCGGCCGAAAACTTGCTTCATTTGTGAGGACATCGGCTTTAGAAGATGTCTAGGCCGGGTACTTACCAGAGATGTAGTCCTGAAGCTGATTGATCGTGAGGTCCTGGGCCGTCATGATCCAATTGACGAGGTCGCCGATCGACACCACTCCGACAACTCTCCCATCCTCCGCCACTGTCAGGTGACGGCAGCGCTCGTCCGTCATGCGGTGCATGCACTCGTCTACTGTGGTCCTCGGGTTCACTGTGATGGCCGGGCTCGACATGATCTCATGGACCTTCGTTTCCTTTGAGGACTGCCCCTTGAGGATCACTTTGCGCACATAATCGCGTTCGGAAATAATCCCAACAAGATCGATCCCGCGCATCACGAGAAGAGCTCCGATGTCGTGCTCAACCATCGTTTCCAGAGCCTCGTAAACCGTGGCGTGAGGAGCGATGGCGTACACCTGCGACCCCTTCTGCCTGAGGACGCGCTCGACCGAGTCGTAGAGTTTCACCGCCGACCCCCTCGGGACGAGACCATGACGAAACGGGAGGCATTGTAGCATAGTGCGATCGGCCGGACGTTGACGCCTCAGCCCGCGCCGATTCGTCGACGACGGACATCTCCTTTGTCTTTTTCAACGGACTGCCGCATCATGACGTGTTCATTCGCCCGCGAATATTTCACGGTGTGGAGGCGGTCATGCTCGA
>QHWL01000253.1 GCA_003222555.1 Acidobacteriota bacterium
TGAGCGACAAACACTCTGCCGGCCTCGAAGTCCGGTGACAAGCACACACACGAGCAGCCGTCCTAGCAGCGCGAACTCCTATGCGCTCAGGAACGCCTGCAATTCGGCGAGCGTCTGTTCCGTCGTCTCTTCGGGCAGGAAGTGCCCTCCGGGCAAGGCCTTCCCCGACACGGGCATGGCGGCGCGCGCCTGCCAGGTCGCTTTCACGTCGAACGTGCGCCCGGTGTTGCCCCGCTCCGACCACAACGCCATCATCGGACAAGCGATCTTCTTCGCGCGGTCCGCTTCGTCATGCTCGAGATCGATCGATGCGCCCGCGCGATAGTCCTCGCAAGTCGCGTGGATGGTTTGAGGGTTCGAGAAGCAGCGGAAATATTCCGCGTAAGCCTCCGGCGTTATCACTTGCGGGCTCAGATTGGCAAAGCGGCCACGTAAGAAGAAATCAACGCTGTTGCCGATGAGCGTTTCCGGCAACGGCGCGGGCTGGATCAGGAAGAACCAGTGATAATTGGATGTAGCGAATTCCTTGTTCACGTGCTGGAACATGTCGTAGGTCGGCACGATGTCCAGCGTCGCGAGCCTGGTGACCTTGTCGGCGTGATCCATCGCAAGACGATGCGCCACGCGGCCGCCGCGGTCGTGTCCGACCACCGCGAATTTGTCGAAGCCCAGCGAGTGCATCACCTCCGCCATATCGAGCGCCATGGCGCGCTTGGAATAGTTGATGTGCTTCTCGCCGCCGTCGGGCTTGCTGCTGTCGCCATAGCCGCGCAGATCGGCGGCGACGACGTAGAATCTCTCCGCGAGCTTCGGCGCAACCTTGTGCCAAAGCACATGCGTCTGCGGGTAGCCGTGCATCAACAAGACGGGCGGACCGCTACCGCCGGTTACGGCGTGGATGGTTGCGCCCGAGGTCTTAATATCCAACGCCTTGAAACCCGGAAACAGCGTATCCGTGGCTGTCTGGGCCGATGCCGGAACATGGGTGGCCGCTACCGCAGCCGCCGCTGCCGTAGCCTGAAGGAAATCGCGCCGTGTGATCATGGAATGCTCCTTCTCGAGACGCGTAGCGGGAGAAATCGTATCCTTCCTTGACGATGAATTCGAGGAGAAAGAGCGCGCCTTTCTGGATGGTCAGGAACGGTAAGGTTCTCTGCCGATCCCTTGCGTCGGGATGCCCTGCGCCGCCAGCACGTCGTGCTGGAGCGCATACATGCAGGCGGCGGCTTGGTCGATGCGGCGGACGAAAGCGATTGATCCCTGCAGGATCGGTTTGAGGCGTTCGCGGTCCTGAATGCGGGCCTTCGGATACTCATGCTCGACCACCAGATGTGTGCTCGCGACGTCGAGCTGCAGGAGCTCGCGGGCGGCAAGCTGATGATCGAGCCAGTCGACGGTGCGGTTCTGCAGATACGCGAGCGGATCGTGACGCGCGGTGCCGGGCAGCTCGTGCTCGGCAAACACGGTCTGCTTTTTCCAAGCGTTGAGGTGATCGGCCGGGTTCGTCGACGGCTCCCCGCTCTTCCAGTCGCCGCGCTCCAGCGTCTGGCCGCCGTAGGCCCACGCGGCGACACCGCGCGCGTTGATGACCTGCCCTTTGACGTGAAAGCCGCCGATGAGGAAGTTGTAGGCGGTGTCCTTCAGATACTGAAAGATCGACCGCGTGTCCTGCCCCATCAGAATGGCGTGGGAGGGATCGTAGTGAATGCGGAACTGATCGCCGACGCCATGCTTCTCGCAGATGCGGTGCAACGCGATCCAGGCGCCGGGCGTATAGGCGATGTTGTTGTGAAAGCTGTCGCCGGTCGTCCATCCCGGCATCGGGCACGGCTCCACGCGATACGTGAGCCCGCGTGACTTGGCTTCGCGGAGGAGCGGCACGAAATGATCCTCGAAGTCGCGCAGGTTCTCTTCCAGACTGTGTGCCTGGTTTCGCCCGACGAAGCCGCAGACGGCGGTCGTCCCCAGCAGAACTGCCGCTTCGAAGACGCGCAGCATGAAGGCGTGCTTCTTGCGGCGGAGCGACGGGTCGTCGTGCAGCATGTTGTCGAAGTACCCCACGTCGGAAAGCGCGAGACCGGCGGCCTGAAGCGCGCGTTCCACCCGACGCGCCCGTGACACATCGAACGGCTTCCGCAGATCCAGGGTGTTGGCGACAGGGTCCAGCATCGCCTCGGGAGGGATGTCGGTCTCGGTCGGGTGCAGGGCGGCCGACAACTGGATCGTGTCGACCGCAAGCTCCCGCGCGTACTCAATCCAGTCCTCGATCGCGCGGTCCGGATCGGCATCGCGGACCTCGCGGGGAGTCAGCTCCTGCAGCGCAGCCGTCAGGACCCCTACTTTCATGAACTTCGGCTGGAATGCGCCCGCTGGCACCGCTCGATTGTACTCGGCGGTCTCAACCGCGCCGGTCAGACGAGGATCTGCTTCGCTTACTCGGAGCACTGCTTGATCTCCTCGGTCAACATTGCGATTCTCTAGTTCAGCGTGAACGCGTACAGCGAGTCGCCCGCTGCCACAATCACGTATTGGTGGCCGTCCAACATGTAGGTCTCCGGCGCGTTCGACGGGTTGCCCAGCCGCGTGTGCCAGAGCGGCTTGCCGTCCGCCGGATCCCGCGCCACGAGATTGCCGCCGGCGTCCGCCGCAAACAGTAGGCGCCCGGCCGTCGTCAGCAGTCCGGTGCCGCCGCCGCCGCCCGCCACGCTGGGATACCTCTGCTTCCAGGCAATCTTGCCGGTCTTGTAGTCGACCGCGACCAGGAAATTTTCTCCGCCGAGCCCGACCTCCTCCTTGCCACCCAGACCCATCGCGCCACGCGGGTCGGTTTCTGCGAGGTAGTACATCGCCCACGATTCGGCGAGCGGCACGTAGAACAAGCCGGTGTCCGGACTGAACGACGGCGGCGGCCAGTTGGCAGCGCCGCCGTTCGACGACGACACGAGCGCACCGGCGATGTCGTGGTCTTTTTTTGGATCGCGGACCGGCTGGCCCTTCGCGTTCACGCCCTTGGCCCAGTTCACCGTATCGGAGAACTTGCCGGTGACTAGATGCTCACCGGTCACGCGATCGAGCGTGAAGTAGTACCCGTTGCGGGCGGCCGTGAGGACCAGGTTGCGCATGCGGCCGTTGAAGGGCGCGTCGACGAGAACCGGCGTCTGCGCCGAATCCCAGTCGTGCGTGTCGTGCGGCGATGTCTGATAGTACCACTGCATCTTGCCGGTGTCGACGTTCACCGCGATCAGCGAACAGGTGAACAAGTTGTCGCCTTCGCCGCGGACCTGCGATGTGTAGGCGGGCGTCGGGTTGCCAGTCCCGGTGATGTACAGACGCGTCTCCGGATCGTAGGAGCCCGGCACCCAGACCTGTGCGCCGCCATGCCGCGCCGCATCCAGGTCCTTCCAGGTCTCCAGCCCCGGATCGCCCTCCTTCATCGGCACGGTGTACAGCTTCCACTGCAGCTCCCCCGTCTCAGGATCGAACGACTGCAAGAAACCCGGCGCATCGAGATCGTTGCCAGTGCCGACGAGCACGTGATTGCCGACGACGATCGGCGCCATGGTCGAGAAGTATTCCTCGGCGAAACTCGAGATGACCTTGTGCCAGCGCTCGTTGCCGGTTCGCGCATCGAGCGACACGAGATAGTTGTCGGGCGTTTCCATGAAGAGATAGTTGTTCCACATCCCCATGCCGCGATTGCCGATGTGCGTGCCGCCCTTCGTTTTCCAGAAGTAGTGCCAGATCTCGTGCCCGTCGCGCGCGTCCACTGCCCACGCGTTGTCCGGCGTCGTGAAATAGAGGATCCCGTTCACGGCAAGGACCGCGCCTCTGATATTGGTCGCGCCGCCGACGACCACGCTGCCGCTGCCTTCGCCGCCGATGATGGTCGGGGCGACGGCGCCGCCGCCCCGTCCGCCCCCGCCCGGCGCGCCCGTGCCGCCTGCGCCCGCGGTCACCCGCGTCACCCAGGCTAGTGACAGGTTCTTGACGTTCGACTGGTTGATCTGATTCAAAGAGCTGTATCGCTTCCCGGAGTAGTCGCCTGAGTACGTTGGCCAGGAGTCGGCGAGCGGCTTGAGGATGTCGGCGGGATCGAGACCCTCGCCGTGACCTTGGGGCCTCGCCGCGTTCTGGGCCAGCACCCACACCGGAGCGACACAGCACACGAGGACAACAACGAGCCTGGATGTTCTTGTCATGGCAGCTTCACCAGATAGGCGGTGACGTCGTGAATGTCCTTGTCGGAGTAGACGCGCAGCAAGGCTCTGTGCGGCTGCAACGCATCGTGCACGTCGACGTTCGGGCTCTCGCCGTCTCGACGGAACGACCGTGTCGTCCCGTCGGGCTCCATCACGACCACGGTGAACTCGTCGATGCGCACGAGACGCCCTTCGAACGTCTGACCGGTTCGAA
>QHWL01000254.1:0-8965 GCA_003222555.1 Acidobacteriota bacterium
TTCACAACCTCTTCAGGCGGACCTTACCGGTCCGGCTAACCGCCTCCGCCAAGGCTACGGCAGGCCACCCCAACGCGGCAGCCGCGTTGGGGACCCCGGCGGTCCGCCGAAGCTTCAGCGAAGGCGGAAGCCGGACACTACGTACAGTTGAGTGCGCCACTCGTGGCGTCAGCGCACGACGATAGGCGACTCGGCCTCAGGCAGGAAGACGCGCGCGGGGTCGCTCCCGTCGAGCGGCGCAACCCAAACATCGCGCATCGCCGATTGACTCGAGCGAGGCACGCCGTAGAGCACGTGATTGTCGTCCAGCCATTCGATCTGATCGTCGATCGATCGGGCTTCCGCCTCGATCGGTCGATCGCTCAAGGTGGCGAGGTCCAAGACGTAGAACCGCCAGGGCGACAAGTTCCCTCCCACCTTCTTCTTGAAGGCAATCCGGCGATTGTCTGGCGACAGCGACGGACACTCGACGTTCTCGCGCAACACGGTCACCTTGCGGAGCGCAAGGTCGCCCTGAACCAGAAACGCCGTGCCGGACGTTTTCAAGGTTGCGTAGAACACATTGCTGTCTCGGCCAAACGTCACGCCCCAGAAGTTGAAGTCCGCAGCCTTGAAACGGGCACCGTTACGCCAGGCGGTAAACTGCTCGAGGTCGCCCAGCTCGTCGCCTGTGGCCATGTCGAGAATCGTGGTCTTGGTCGAAAACGAAGAACCGGTGTACCCGTGAGCCTGTCCTGTCACGAAGACGGTGATGGCGCCCACTCGGCCGTCAGACGAAACGCGCGTGCGGGTCGGACTTCCCTCGAGCTTGATCGTGCGTGTCGCTTTGAGCATGCGATCGAACAAGACGGCCTTGTAGGTTGTGAACACGCCACGGTTCGCATCGAGACAGATGCCACGGCCGGCCGCGTACGCCACCCGCTCGCACGTGAACGCAGCCGCCGCGCGCTCGTCGGATCCATGCGCCTCGAGCGACGCGACGCTCAGCCGGCTGTAGTTCTGATCGATGGCCGTGTGCCGGAACAACAGATGCGGCGACAGGGCGATCGTCGCCACATCGCGTCCCGGCGGAGTGAGGCGCGTCGACCCGTAGGACACGGCGCGATCAGCAGTGGTGGTTTTCACAACCGCGACGCCAACCGCGATCAGCACAGCGACCCCCACCGCGGACTTCAGAACGACTCTCACCGTCGGCCGTCGCCGGAGCGCGACCGCACGTTGTGGGAGGCGACCCTTCAACAGCGTCGCCACGGCGCCCGCGAGCGGTATGACGAAAAGAAGAGCGCTGACGTATCGCCCGTATACTCCGTCGGGTCCGTATGGTTCGGTCGCCGCATGCAGAACCTCGCTCCACGGCAGCAGGCCTGCTTCGGCGGATTCATGAAACGCGTACAGCGCGACTTGCCCGACAAACAGCGCGGCGAACACGCGCGCCGCCTGGCCGAACGCCGCGTCCGGCAGCCGGCGGCCGATGCTCCACCAGAGAGCGGTGACGGCGAGGGACAGAGCGACGCCGCTAGTGACGGCCACCAGCGGGTCGAGCGCTCTCAATTGAAGCGCCGCTGCAAACACGATCGCGATCTCCATCGTCTGGCGAACGATGATGAGCGCTGCCGCCGAGGCGAACGCGAGACGGTAAGCTTGTCGCGGCCGCGACTCGGCGTCCGTTATCAACGAAGAGGGAAGACCCTGCCAGACCCGTCGTGCGAACCAGATCGCCAGCGCGAGCGCCAGAGTTGCGAGCGAGGCCTCCCACAGTGCCTGGCGATTGCTCGCTTGAAACCAGTAGGCGGCAGCGGCAGTCGCCGGGAGCGCCGCGACGATGCCCCACTTCGTGCCGGTCGCGGGGGCCAGATCGCCGGTGCGTCGAAACCACGCCAGACAGAACACGATTGGGAGAAAGGCCTGGAGCCCCTGCGACGTCGTACGCGTGAATAAATCGTACATACTCTGTGGGTTAGACCTCTATCGGGCAGGCGCGTGCCATCACCGCGAGAAATGCTCACGGATGAGGCTAGCAAGACTCGCGCCGGGGGTTCGAGCGCTCCAGGGTGCTTCTAGGCCCCGAAGTCTTCCTCCGGCGCCACAAATATCTGCAGCTTGTCGGTGAAATGACACCTCAGTTGAACGCATGACGCATCTTATTTACTGATACGTCGTATGTGATCATTGTATTTTACTTCTGGGTAATAACTCGGGCATAAAGGTGGTCCACTTTGTTTCTCGCGAGAGACCTTATGATGCGCGAAACCGACCGGTGCTCCATCCGCCGCCCACCCGAGGCTGCCGGCCTGTACGATCCGCGCGACGAGCGCGACGCTTGTGGCGTTGGATTCGTGGTCAACATCAAGGGCCACCGCTCGCACCTTGTCATCGAGCGGGGGCTGCAGGTGCTCATCAACCTGCTGCACCGCGGAGCCTCGGGGTGCGAGGCGAACACCGGCGACGGCGCCGGCATCCTCATCCAGATACCCGACCGGTTCCTGCGAAGGGTTACCGCCCCGCTGGGCATGACGCTCCCGCCTCAGGGGCAGTACGGGGCCGGATTCGTGTTCTTCCCGCGCGCGCTCGGCGAGAGGGAAGAGATCCGCCGGCACATCGCGCAGATCGTGGGCGAAGAGGGACAGATGCTCCTCGGATGGCGTCCCGTGCCGACCGACGATCGCCTGCTCGGCGCCTCGGCGGTTGCCGCCGAGCCTGTTTTCGAGCAGCTCTTCATCGGCGCAGGCCCCGACATCGCGAGCTCTGGCCCTGACGCGCCAGCGCGCTTCGAGCGGAAACTCTATGTCATCAGGAAGCGCATCGAGCACCGTGTCGATGGCCTGCCGCTCGCCGAGCGCCAGGCTTTCTACATCCCCAGCCTTTCGTCCAGGACCATCATCTACAAGGGGATGCTGACCGCGGCCCAGATTCAGCCGATGTTTCCGGATCTCGTCGACCCCGACATCGAATCGGCGCTCGCCCTGGTACACCAGCGTTTCAGCACGAACACCTTCCCGTCGTGGCCGCTGGCGCATCCGTACCGGTACATCGCGCACAACGGCGAGATCAACACCCTGCGCGGCAACATCAACTGGATGCGCGCGCGCGAGGGTCTGCTCCGTTCGGAGCTCGTCGGCGACGATTTGCAGAAGATCCTCCCGATCATTCGCGAAGGCGGCAGCGACACGGCGACGTTCGACAACGTTCTCGAGTTCCTGGTGATGACGGGGCGGTCGCTCCCGCACGCGATCCTGATGATGATTCCGGAGCCGTGGGCCGGGCACGAGGGCATGAGCCCCGAGCTCAAGGCCTTTTACGAGTACCACTCGGCCCTGATGGAGCCGTGGGACGGTCCGGCGTCGATTGCGTTCACCGACGGATCGCTCATCGGCGCGGTCCTCGATAGAAACGGCCTGCGTCCGTCGCGCTACTACGTGACGAAGGACGACCTCGTGATCATGGCGTCCGAGGTTGGCGTGCTCGACGTTCCGCCCGAGAACATCCTGCTCAAGGAGCGCCTCCATCCGGGCCGGATCTTTCTCGTCGACACCGTCCAAGGACGAATCGTGTCCGACGAGGAGATCAAGCGCGACCTGGCGCGCGCCCAGCCGTACGGCGAGTGGCTCGCCAACAACTTGATCGATATCGAAGATCTTCCGGCGGCGCCCTATCTGCCCCTGCCCAGCCACGAGACGGTGTTGCGGCGCCAGCAGACCTTCGGCTACACGCATGAAGACCTGCGGATTCTTCTGGCCCCGATGGCGACGGGCGGCGAAGAGGCGGTCGGTTCGATGGGCACCGACACGTCGCTGGCGGTCTTATCCGATCGTCCGCGGCTGCTGTACGACTATTTCGCGCAGCTGTTCGCGCAAGTCACGAACCCCCCGCTCGACGCCATCCGCGAGGAACTGGTGACCTCGATGGGGTCGACGATCGGTCCCGAGGGCAACCTGCTGGATCCGCGGCCGGAATCGTGCCGTCAGATCGGGATCAAGTACCCGGTGATCGACAACGACCAGCTGGCAAAGCTGCGGCACGTGTACGAGCCGGGCTTCCGATCGATCACGCTGCCGATGCTGTTCAATCCACGCCAGGACGGTGCCGGCCTCGAGCTGGCGATGGAGACCCTCAAGCAGGTGGCCAGCGGCGCGGTCGCCGCGGGCTACACGATTCTGATCCTGTCGGACCGCGGCGCCGACCGCGATCGCGCTCCGATCCCGAGTCTGCTCGCGATCGCGGGCGTCCACCATCATCTGGTTCGCGAGGGAACGCGGACGCGCTGCGCGCTCGTCGTCGAGTCGGGCGACGCGCGCGAGGTGCATCACTGCGCGCTGCTGCTCGGGTACGGCGCGGGCGTCGTCAACCCGTATCTCGCGTTCGAGACGCTCGACGACATGATTCAGCAGCGGCTGCTCGTCGGTATCACGCACGAGAAGGCGGTGAAGAATTACATTCGAGCGCTCAACAAGGGCATCCTCAAGGTGATGTCCAAGATGGGCATCTCGACGCTCCAGGGGTATTGCGGCGCGCAGATTTTCGAGGCCGTCGGCCTCGATCCGGCGTTCGTGGATCGCTACTTCACGTGGACGGCTTCCCGCATCGGCGGCGTCGGCATCGACGTCGTCGCGGAAGAAGTCTGCAAGCGGCAGCAGAACGCCTATCCAGCAAGGCCCGTCGTCGAGCCCGACCTCGACTGGGGCGGCGAGTACCAGTGGCGGCGGGACGGCGAGTTCCACCTGTTCAATCCCGACACGGTGTTCAAGCTGCAGCATGCGACGCAAAGCGGCCAGTACACGATCTTCAAGGAGTACTCGAAGCTCGTCGACGACCAGAATCGACATCGCGCGACGCTGCGCGGCCTTCTCGAGCTGCGTCCGGCCGTGCCCATTCCTCTCGACGAGGTCGAGCCGATCGAGAACATCGTCAAGCGGTTCGCCACGGGCGCCATGTCGTACGGGTCGATCAGCCAGGAGGCCCACGAGACGCTCGCGATCGCGATGAACCGGCTCGGCGGGAAATCCAATACCGGCGAAGGCGGTGAAGACCCCGCGCGCGACCAGCGCGACGCCAACGGCGACTGGCGGCGGAGCGCCATCCGGCAGGTTGCGTCGGCGCGCTTCGGCGTGACGAGCAACTACCTCGTGAACTGCACCGATCTCCAGATCAAGATGGCACAGGGGGCCAAGCCCGGCGAGGGCGGCCAGTTGCCTGGGAACAAGGTGTATCCGTGGATCGCGAAAGTGCGGCACGCGACGCCCGGCGTGGGTCTCATTTCGCCGCCTCCGCACCACGACATCTATTCCATAGAAGATCTGGCGCAGCTCATTCACGACCTGAAGAATTCGAACCCCAAGGCCCGGATCCACGTCAAGCTGGTCGCCGTCGCCGGCGTCGGCACCGTGGCAGCTGGCGTCGCGAAAGCGCACGCGGACGTCGTCCTCATCTCGGGCCACGACGGCGGCACGGGAGCCTCACCGCTCACCTCTATCAAGCACGGGGGCGTTCCCTGGGAGCTCGGGCTCGCCGAGACGCAGCAAGTGCTCATGCTGAACGGGCTCCGCGATCGCATCGTGGTGCAGGTTGACGGCCAGTTGAAGACCGGGCGCGACGTCGTCATCGCGGCCTTGATGGGCGCCGAGGAATTCGGCTTCGCGACAGCGCCGCTCGTCGTCTCGGGCTGCGTGATGATGCGTGTCTGCCATCTGAACACCTGCCCGGTGGGCGTCGCCACCCAGGACCCGGAGCTGCGCAAGAACTTCACCGGGAAGCCCGAGTTCGTCGTGAACTTCTTCCGGTTCATCGCGCAGGAAGTCCGGGAGTACATGGCGCAGCTCGGGTTTCGAACAATAGACGAGATGATCGGGCGCGTGGATCGGCTGAACCTCAGGCCGGCGGTCGATCACTGGAAAGCCAAGGGGCTCGATTTCTCGACGATCCTTCATGAGCCCGACGTGCCGGCCGAGGCGACGCGCTTCTGTGTGCGCACGCAGGAGCACGGTCTGGAGCGGGCGCTCGACAACGAGCTCATCGAACGGTGCGCCGATGCGCTCGAACATGGGAGAAAGATTTCGCTGAACCTGCCCATCCGCAACGTGCATCGGACCGTCGGCACGATGCTCGGCTACGAGGTGACGCGGCGTTACGGCGCCGAGGGGCTGCCCGACGACACGATCCGGCTGCACTTCACAGGCTCGGCCGGGCAAAGCTTCGGCGCGTTCGTGCCGAGGGGCCTCACGCTGACGCTCGAAGGCGACTCGAACGACTACCTCGGAAAGGGGTTGTCTGGCGGGAAGCTGATCGTCTATCCGCCGCGGCAGGCGACCTTCGTGCCCGAAGACAACATCCTCATCGGCAACGTGGTGCTCTACGGGGCCACGAGCGGAGAGGCGTACTTCCGCGGCCGGGCGGGCGAGCGTTTCGCCGTGCGCAACAGCGGCGCGCTGGCCGTCGTCGAAGGCGTCGGCGACCACGGCTGCGAATATATGACCGGCGGGCGGGTTGTCGTCCTTGGGCGCACCGGACGTAATTTCGCCGCAGGCATGAGCGGCGGGATCGCGTACGTGCTCGACACGACCGGTACGTTCCCGCGGCGGTGCAATCTGGAGCTCGTCGAGCTCGAAACGCTCGAGAGCCTCGAGGATCTCGAGCTCGTGCACGACCTGATGACACGGCACGTGCAGCACACCGGCAGCGAGTACGCCGCGCGGTTCCTGCAGGATTGGACCACGACTGCCCGGTTGTTCTTCAAGGTCATGCCGCGCGATTACAAGCGCGTGCTCAATGCGCAGAAGAAGGCCGAGGCCGACGGCCGGACGCTGGAGTTCGTCGAGCTGGTTGGCGCCGCCGTCAATGGGTGAGCCGACTGGAAGAGATCACGTTGAACGCAGAGCTCGCCGAGCACGCGGAGAAATCCTTGGGCATTGCTCCTCTGCGGGCTCCGCGGTCTCTGCGTTGAACGTGAATTGTTCCGGGGCAAATGGGTAAAGTTACAGGTTTCATCGAAATTCAGCGCAAGAAGCCCCCCGCGCGGCCCATTGAGGAACGGGTCCGCGACTGGCGAGAAGTTTACCTGCCGTATCCGCAGGCCGTGCTCGAGGGGCAGGCGGCCCGCTGTATGGACTGCGGGATTCCGTTCTGCCATCAGGGGTGTCCCCTCGGCAACCTGATCCCGGACTGGAACGATCTCGTGTATCGCGATCGGTGGCGCACAGCCATCGAGCGGCTGCACGCGACCAACAACTTTCCCGAGTTCACCGGACGGCTGTGTCCTGCGCCGTGCGAGGGCGCGTGCGTGCTGGGCATTAACAACGATCCGGTCACGATCAAGTCAATAGAAGTTGCGATCATCGAGCGCGCCTTCGACGAAGGCTGGGTTACCGCCCGCCCGCCAGCATCGCGCACGGGCAAGCACGTCGCGGTGGTCGGCTCAGGCCCGGCGGGCCTCGCCGCCGCGGATCAATTGAACCACGCGGGCCACTCGGTGACGGTTTTGGAGCGAGCCGACCGGATCGGAGGCCTGCTGCGGTACGGGATTCCCGAGTTCAAGATGGAGAAGCGGTTCCTGGACCGCCGCCTCGCCATTTTGGAGGAAGAGGGCATCGCGTTTCGCACCGGTTGCCACGTCGGTGTCAACATGCCCGTCGGCGAGGTGCGCCACGCGTTCGACGCCGTCGTGCTCGCCGGCGGCGCCACGGCGCCGCGCGACCTGCGGGTGCCGGGACGCGAGCTGGCCGGCATCCACTTCGCGATGGAGTTCCTTTCGCTTCAGAACCGCCGCAACGAAGGGGACGAGATCCCAGAAGGGCAGTTCATCACCGCCAAAGACAAGCACGTCATCATCATCGGCGGGGGCGACACCGGCGCCGACTGCCTGGGCACGGTGCACCGGCAGGGCGCCCGGTCGGTCCATCAGCTCGAGCTGCTCTCGCGTCCGTCCGACACGCGGGAGGACAGCAATCCGTGGCCGCTGTGGCCGAACATCTTTCGCGTCTCCTCCGCTCATGAAGAGGGAGGCGAGCGGCTGTTTGCGGTGTCGACCGAGCGATTCACGGGCGATCAACTGGGACGTGTTCGAGCGCTTCACGCTCTCGAGTTCCGGCCGATTCCGGGAACCCAGTTCGAGCTCCAGGCCGACCTCGTCCTGCTGGCCATGGGGTTTCTCGGGCCAGAGCGCGGCGGCATGCTCGACGAGCTCGGCGTGCGCCTCACGGACCGCGGCAACGTATGGCGCGACGAGAACTGGATGACGAGCGTGCCCGGCGTGTTCGCCGCCGGAGACATGCAGCGCGGCCAGTCGCTCATCGTCTGGGCGATCGCCGAAGGCCGCAGTTGCGCCCGAGGTGTCGATGCATTTCTGATGGGCGCCTCCCAATTGCCGGCGCCCCTCTTGTGACGGCGCACATGAACGTCTGACGGACGCCATGAGCCCTGAGCCGGCTCGCAGCCGGACGCCGCTTCGGGTGGCTTCAACCGCACACCGCGTGTCGGTCGGGAAGAAGCCCGCCTCTTTCAAGCAGTGGGCGTCCGACCGGATGACCTTTCCAGCTCGGTGGGTGCGCAACCCTCAGAGCCTGTGGGTGCGTAAAGCGCTGTTCCAGGTTCATCTGTGGACCGGAATCGGCGTTGGTCTCTACGTCCTCCTGATCTGCGTTTCCGGCAGCGTGCTCGTGTACCGCAGCGAGCTCCTCAGGACATTCTCGAAGAGGCCCACGATCGTCGCCGCATCCGGCCAACCGATGGCGCCGGAGGATCTGACGAAAGCGGCGCAGCAGGCTTACCCGGGCTACCAGGTGATTGAGGTCTGGCAACCAAAGAATCCGAACCAGGCGGCCGAGATCTCGTTGAAGCGCGGGCAGGGAACCACGATTCGGCTATTCCATCCGTATTCGGGCGAGGACCTGGGCAACAAGTTGCGAGTTGGCTATCGCTTCACAATGTGGCTCCTGGACTTTCACGACAACCTGCTCTTCGGACACAGCGGTCG
>QHWL01000254.1:9006-10374 GCA_003222555.1 Acidobacteriota bacterium
CATTTGGTGGCCGGGAATCAAGAAATGGCGCCGCAGCCTGACGATCGGCTGGAGGGCGAACTGGAAGCGGCTCAACTGGGACCTGCACAGTGCGGTCGGGTTCTGGACTTTCGCATTCGTCTTCATGTGGGGAATTTCTGGAATCTACTTCGCGTTCCCCGATCCGTTTCAGGCGGTCGTCGACTTCTTCGATCCTCTCGCCTCCGTGCAGCGCCAACCCCGCGTCGGCGACACGATGCTGGCCTGGCTCGCCCGCCTGCACTTCGGCAGGTTTGCCGGCTGGTCCGTCAAGGCTCTTTGGGCCGTTTTTGGATTGGTGCCCCCGTTCCTGTTCGTCACCGGGGCGCTGATGTGGTGGAACCGCGTGATCCGCCACGGCCCCAGGCAATTCGAATAAACCTCGGCGCTCGACGTCTTTCATCGCGAAGGCACGAAGCACAAAGAGATACACGAAGAAAACCCATAAAAGGTTCGTGTACCTTCGTGACTTCGTGATTAAACGCGCCGCGGCTAGAACCTGCCGCAGTTTTTCACTTCCACGGTCATTGCGCTGAGGCTCGACACGAATCCGCCCCCGTCTCGAGATGATGAGCGAATGAACGTGCTCGAGGCATCGAGTGGCAACGCCGCGACGTTCCGGCAGAACGCCGTCATCTTGTTCTGATACAGATATTGCTCGACATTGGACAGGTAGAACGCGGTCACCGTCGTGCCGCGCTCCTTCAAATACCCTCCGACCGCACGAATGGCCTTCGGGCCGCCGAAGTCTCCGACGACAGGAACGACGAGGTTCTTGGACTCGAGCTCCTTGAGCAGGGCAAAGCGGTCTTCGGTGGCGAGATAGCTGCGGTTGACGCCCGCGCCGTCGGTCTGCGTCATCAGCTCCGCGTACGTGGGTGAGGGACGAACCGCGAAGCCGTTCCGATAAAACGTGTGGTGGACGTACTCGATACCGGTCAGATCGTCGGCTGCGAGCGGCAACCCGTGCGTTTTCGTCAGCTGATTCTGAATGGCCTTGAGCGTCTGTTCGTACAGCGCGTCGCTGGTCGCCGAGGCGGCGAACGCCGAAAAGAGGTCCACGGCTGTCGATTTGGGGCCGAGGCCGGGTGGTCTTGGTTTCGAGAAAAGCATCGACACGAAGTCGGCCCGATCCTTGGCGAGCTCGAACAGGGCTTTGTACCTGAGCTGCACCAGCATGTTGCCGCGACGGATGTCGAAGATGATCGCGAGGGCCGGGCGTACGGCGGCGATGTAGGTGAAGTTCTGCTCGGGGCCGACGCCCAGATACGTCCCGCCCCGCCGCGTCCGGCCGACCAGGTCGGGAATGACTCGTTGGAACCCCAGTTCGTTCGACGTGAGCGTATCGGA
>QHWL01000261.1 GCA_003222555.1 Acidobacteriota bacterium
ACTTCACGTATCCGCTCAGTTGCAACGTCAGCGCCTTGTAGTCGTCCACTTGAAATGTTCCCATGCTCCGCCCGTTCCTTCTTTCATGGTCGCCATGTGACGCGTGATCTCACGCCAAGACTGGTCGACAGACCACTTTGCCTAGGGATGCGTCGGCATTGTCCGCTTTCCGTCGAGGACGGGCGGAAAGTCCTTCACCTCGTCATACACTTCGGTGATGAAACGATCCTTGCTCTGCTGTGTGTCGCCCTGGGTCGTTTTGTCATACGGCGCGGTCAGATTCGCGGCCAGAACTTCCTTCAGCGCCTTGCCTTGATTGCGCAGCGTTGTCACCTTGGCCAGGATGTCGACCAGCATGGCGCGATAGGCCAAGAGATCGTGCTTCTTGACCAGCGTGCCATGCCCGGGGATGAGCGTGGTGTTGGGGCCGGCCAGCTTCTCGATGAGGTCAACCGCATCAAGCATGCCTTTGATCGAGCCGCCATTGGCCTGATCGGCGAAAGGGTAGCCGAAGTTGCGGTAAAAATCCTCGATGTAGATCACATTGGCTTTGCGGAAGCGCACGATGGTGTCGCCGGCGGTGTGAGACGGCATCATCGGGATGAAGTCCACCGTTTCGCCGTTCATCTCGAAGGTAATACCGGGCTGGCCCGGCGCGGCAGGGTTGTAGTTATAGATCCCCACTGGAATGCTGGCCATGTCGGGCGCCGGGGCGGGCTGGCCGTTGGCGCGCGCCGGCGGACGCAGCATCTCATTGCGGAGATTTTCCTGCGAGTAGATCAACGCGCCCTGTTTGGCGAAGAAGGCGTTGGCGCCGGTATGGTCGCCATGAATATGCGTGTTGACCAACACCTTGATGGGCGCGTCGGTGAATGACCGGATCGCCTTCAGCGTCTTTTCGGCGACCTGTCTGTTCTCGGTATCCACCATCAGGACGCCATCGGGTCCGAACAGCGCCATGGCCCGGCCGCCGGACGCGTCGGGGTGTGCCGGATCAAGGCCTTCCGACCCATGCAGAACAAAGAGATTCGGTGACATCTTTGCCGTCACCATGATCTCAATCTTGTCCCAGGGCGTCTGGTAGCCCGGAGGAAACGTGTACGGGCCTTTTCCGGGTGCGATGACCGTGATGGGGTATTCCGCTCTCTGTGCCCAAGCCACCGCGGAAATAGCTGCCATCGCGACCAGACTCGATAACAACAACGCGCGTTTCTTCATCATCCCACTCCTTCTCTGGTCTTTCGACTCACGTCGCGATGTCGAAGTCTTGCACACCCGTTCCTGTTCCCCAAGCTGAATCTGGTATCGGTACGTCCCGCGGCACTGACGCCCATTTGTGCCTTGCGCCGGGCGATTGCTTAACACGGCGGCGTAAGCAGGAAGAATCCGCTTCGCCCTCCCGATCCCGGCATATAATCACACGACCTTGACCCCCACTCCAGGCACGCGCCTCGGCCCTTACAAAGTCACCGCCCAGATTGGCGCGGCAGATCGCTGAAACCCTTGACGCCGCACCCACGGGCCACAACAATGATTAAGGAGGACGCCGATTATGGATCCGATCCGACGCAAGATACTGAAAACGGGCGCCGCGGCGACCGCTGTGGCCGCAACGCCGCGCGTGTTTGCTCAGCAGACCAGGCAAGGAGGAGCTGCCATGTCCTTCTACGAAAAAGGCCCCGTTCGCATCCACTATGAGGAGGCCGGTTCCGGCTTCCCGCTGTTGCTCATCGCCGGCGGGGGACTGAACTCGACGATCTCCGGCTTGACCCGCGGCGATCCCTTTAACCCGATCGAGGAGTTCAAGAGGGAGTACCGCTGCATCGCGTCGGACCTGCGCAACGCCAACGACGGCCAGTCCTCCGGCCCGCTCGAGATCGACCGGCCGTGGGATGCTTATACCGATGACCATCTCGGCCTGATGGATCATCTGGGCATCAAGGAGTTCATGGTGATGGGCTTCTGCATTGGCGGCCCCTTCATCTGGAACCTCCTGCGGCGGGCACCTGATCGTATTGTCGCAGCCGTGCTGGCGCAGCCCAGCGGGTCGCGTCCGGAGATGCGCGACCTCTTCTACGAAACCAATATGAAGGGCTGGGCTCCGGCGCTGATCGCCCGCCGGCCCGACATCAAGATGGAGATGGTCGAGAAATTTCTAACCAAGATGTACCGCACCAACCCCGACTTCGTTTTCACCGTGACACGCGATTTCGTGCGCAAGTGCCAGACGCCCGTACTGATCCTGCCGGATGACATCCCGGCGCATCCGTACGCTGTCGCCATGGAGGCCGCGATGCTCGCGCCGAAGGCCGAAGTGAGCATGTTCCCGTGGAAGGAGCCCAAGGAGCGGATTCCCCTGGCCGTGCGCCAGATACGTTCCTTCCTCCGGGCGCATCGGCCTGCGTCTGCTTAGATCGCCTGCTTCAGTAGCGGCGGAACGTCTTCGTCCGCGTAGCGGCGGCTACGATGATCGGTGCTATGTCGCTCATTTCGCGACGCGCGTTCTTCGAGGGCCTGATCGTTGACGTACTCGGCACGGGTTTCGTCGGTGCGCAAACTCACCTCCTCTCAAAACCAAAACCGCTGGCAAAAGAAGCCGTTACGCACGACTGGACCGCCTTTCTCGGGCCGACGCACAACGCGATATCGACCGAGACGAGGCTGAGTCGAAGACTTCCGCCGCCGCTCGTCTGGGAGTTCACCAAGGGCACCGGCTACGCGTCGCCGGCGATCGCGGGCGAGCGGCTCGTGTTGCTCCATCGATTGGGGAACGAAGAGATCGTCGAGTGCCTGCACAGAGAGACGGGCGCGACAAATTGGCAATTCCGCTATCCAACGGATTTCGAGGATCGTTATGGATACAACAACGGCCCGCGATCGAGCCCGGTCATCGACGCCGCGAGAGCGTACACCGTGGGCGCGCAGGGACAAGTGCATTGCCTCGACCTGGCAACTGGGAAACTGATCTGGAAGCGCAACCTGGAAAGCGAGTATCTCGTCCGACAGGGCTTTTTCGGAACAGCTTCGACGCCTCTGATTGAAGGCCAGCTCTTAATCATGAATGTCGGCGCGCCGGGCGGTCCTTCCGTCGTGGGGCTCGACAAAACAACCGGACGCGAAATGTGGCGGGCCGGCAAGGAGTGGGGGGCGAGCTACGCATCGCCGGTTCCCGCAGTGGTCCACGGAAAGCGGCGCGTGTTCGTGTTTGCCGGAGGCGAGTCGAATCCGCCGACCGGCGGCCTGATGTCGATCGATCCATCGGACGGGCGAGTCGATTTTGCCTTTCCATGGCGCAGCCGCTCGTACGAGTCCGTCAACGCATCCTGTCCCGTCGTCTTCGACAATAAGGTGTTCATCTCGGCCAGCTATCGAACGGGAGGCGCGCTTGTCGAGATTCGGCCGGATTTCACTTACAGGCAGTTGTGGACGACGCAGGAGTTTGGACTGCATTTCAACACGGCTATTTATAGGAATGGCTATTTCTACGGGTTTGATGGACGGAACGAGCCCGACGCGTCGCTCGCCTGCGTTGACGCGGCAAGCGGCAAAGTCGTGTGGCGCGAAAAGCCCGAATGGACGGAGACGATCGACGCCGGCGGCCGTCGTCAGCAGCCGCTCGTCGGGACCTATCGGGGATCGTTACTGGCCGTCGATGGGCAGTTCCTGTGTCTCGGCGAGTTCGGGCACCTCCTGTGGATCGACCTCACGCCGAAGGGATACAAAGAGATTTCGCGCGCGTGGCTGTTTGCGGCGCGCGAGTCGTGGGGCTTGCCGGTGCTGAGCCGCGGCCTGCTTTACGTCGCGCAGAACACGCGGGATATTTTGAGTGGCGCTCGCCCGCGGCTGCTCTGTTACGACTTGCGGGCGTGAAGCCGCGCACAGGGCACGTCGAACGCTGCCCTTACGTCTTCTTCTTGGCCGGCACGGGCACGCCGGCGATCTTCACATTCACTATGTTCAGCGAGGAC
>QHWL01000262.1:0-4662 GCA_003222555.1 Acidobacteriota bacterium
CGAGATATTCGCCACCGCGTCTGAGAGACCGGCGGAGGATTCCTTCCTGCACGGCGCCGAGCTTGCGGAGCGCGCCGTTGGCGCGGCCGTTCCGAAGCGGCACACGCGACTCGAGACGGTGCGCGCCGACGGCGTCGAACACAAAGGATCCGACCAGCCGGGCGGTCTCGAGAAAGACGCCGGTGCCGCGCAACGCGGGCGCCAGCATACATTCCCATTCGCCGGTCTCGAACGAAGGATCGAGCTGCCGCACCTGCACCAGACCGCAGACTGAGGCCGCGGGGCCGGTCGTCACCACAAAGGTGAATCCCAAGCCGGTAGTCCGGTCCTGGCGCACGCGCGCGATGAACTGCTCGACGAGGACGTCGTTCACCGGCTCGTCGAAGCCGAACCGGCATGCGTCGGCGAGGGAGAGGAGTTCGACGAGCGGCTGCAGGTCCTTGGAGATCGGCTCGCGCAATACGACGAGACCAGCCGTGAGCGTCGGCAGCTCTGCGCGCCAATCCGAGACCCCCACGGCCGAAGAATTAATGCTCATCCTGTAGGCTCACAGACCCCGACACTCGCGGTTCTGAGCCTTTCTTGAGCAAAGGTGACGCCAAGGCGGTCGTGGTGCTTGTAACTAATTGAGCATAAGGATGTTAACGGATATTCCTGCATCGACATGTGACGAACAATATGTTCGTATATATGACACTATCGCTACATACGCGAGTTGAATGGTTGCTATTAGGTCTTTGCGGTGCAAGCACTTGCACCGAGGGTGGTTCCATGTGGCGCACCGTGTGCTATTTCGCAGCACCCTCCCAGGTGATGACAGTGCGGAGATCGGCAATTGCAGGTATAAATGAGCAGACGTGGAGGATCCACCGCCGAAACGACCGCTTGCCGACGATCCCAACTTCTTGGCGCGTCTCGCGGAACTTGACAGCGGACTGAACGCAGCCCCCGGCGACGGCGAAAAGCAGTCCGCGCCTCCGCACCAGACGCCGCCCGACCCGGTGCCGCCACCGGCGCCGCAGGCCTCGAGGCCCTCGCCGTCAGCTCCATTTTCGAGCGCCGCGCCGGTGCGGAACCTCAGCAGCGCCACTCGGCCGTTGCTCGATCTGTTTCCGGCTGCTCCCGCGCTCCGCGGCGGCACCGGTCCGCTTTCGATCGCGGTGACGGAACCGCCGCGCGCCGAGCGTCGGCGTTTTTTTCGAAGCCCCGCGCCGGCGTTGACCGACACGCGCCCCTACGAAACTTTTTACGGCCTGAACGAGCAGCCGTTCGACCTGTCGTCCGATCCGAAGTTCCTGTATCACAGCGTCTCGCACGATCGCGTCGCCGAGGAGCTTCTCGGCGCGATCCGCGCGCGCGATGGCATTGTCGTTCTCACGGGCGGCATCGGCACGGGCAAGACGACCGTGTGCCACGCTGTGCTCGAGCTGCTCGATCGGCGGACGCTGACCTCGTTCGTCCTCGATCCGTTCGTAGCGGTCGAAGATCTGTTGAAGACGGTGCTGGTGGATTTCGGCGTGATCTCGCGCGACGATCTCGCACGCGGCCGCCTTGCCCAAGCGTCGCGCGCCGACCTGAGCGTGACGCTTCGCGAATTTCTCAAATCGCTGGCCGCCCTTCAGGCCTTCGCCGTCGTCATCATCGACGAAGCCCAGAACCTGCCGATCGACGTCCTCCAGCAGATCTGCGCGTTAGCCGATGTTGCCGACGATCAGCCACTCCGGCAAGTCGTGCTCGTGGGCCAACCCAATTTACTGCGGCTCCTGCGGCGGCCCGAGTTCCGGGTTCTCGATGGGCGGATAGTACACTGCGAGCTCGAGCCGTTGGCGGAAGATGAAATTACCGAATACATCACGCACCGGCTCGCGGTGGCCGGGAGCAACGCGCGCGTCGAGTTCAGCGATCGGGCCGTGGAGCGCGTGTACGACCTGTCGGAAGGAGTACCGCGCGTGATCAACCTGTTGTGCGATCGTGCGCTCATCTTCGGTCATCTGGCGTCGGCGAGCGTGATCGAACGGGCGGCAATCGACAAGGCGGCACACCAGCTTGGGCTGGCGCGGACGCTCACGAGGGTAGGGTGGGCCGCCCGTGCGGCCATGGCGGCACTGGCGCTTACGTTACTGATGCTTGTCGGTGCGACCGCCGCCGCGTGGGTGTTCCGGGCTCCGTTGTTGCGCGCAATCGCTCAGTGGGAACAAGTACCCCAACCGCCGGCGGTGCCGGGGCTTCGATCGCCGGCGCCACTGGTTCCGCTGGATCCGCCCGCGGGCGTGGACGGCGCGCCTTAGAAGCCCTAGTGGTGCAGGCCTTCAGAGCTTGTGCACAAGACACATCAACGCAAAGCCCGCGGAGGTCGCAGAGAAGAAATGCCCAAGGTTCTCAGCGCGTGCTCTGCGAGCTCTGCGTTCAAACGTCGTACTCAGTTCATCTTTGCGATAACGATGTCGCCGAACTGGGAAGTGCGGACCTCGGTGGCTCCGTCCATCAGACGCGCGAAATCGTAAGTGACCGTCTTGCCGGCAATTGCGCCGTCGATGCCCTTGATGATCAGATCGGCCGCCTCGGTCCAGCCCAGGTAGCGCAACATCATTTCACCCGAGAGGATGACCGAACCCGGGTTCACTTTGTCCAGGTTGGCGTACTTGGGGGCGGTTCCATGCGTCGCCTCGAACACGGCGTGACCGGTCGTGTAGTTGATATTTCCGCCAGGGGCGATGCCGATGCCGCCGACCTCGGCCGCGAGGGCGTCGGAGAGGTAGTCGCCGTTCAGATTCAGCGTGGCGATGACGTCGAACTCCTCGGGCCGCGTCAGGATCTGCTGCAGCGTGATGTCGGCGATCGCATCCTTGATCAAAATCCGGCCCGAAGCGAGCGCGGCCTTCTGCTCGGCGTTTGCCGACTCCTCGCCCTTTTCCTGCTTGGTTCGCTCCCACCGTTCCCACGTATACGTCTGGTCCGGAAATTCACGCTGGGCCAGCGCGTAGCCCCACTGGCGGAAGCCCCCCTCGGTGAACTTCATGATGTTGCCCTTGTGCACGAACGTCACGCTCTTGCGCTTCTCGGCGACGGCGTATCGGATTGCGGCGCGGACCAAACGCTCGGTGCCTTCCTGCGACACCGGTTTGAGGCCGATTGCGCTGGTCTCTGGAAACCGCACGCGCTTGTGCATCTCCGGAAACTCCCGCTTGAGAAACGCGAGCACTCTCTTCGCGGCGTCGGAGCCGGCTTCCCATTCGATACCCGAGTAGATGTCCTCCGTGTTCTCGCGGAAGATGACCATGTCGACCTTCTCCGGTGTCCTCACGGGCGATGGTACGCCCCTGAACCACCGGACGGGCCGCAGGCACACGTACAGATCCAGGATCTGACGCACCGCGACGTTCAGCGAGCGCATGCCGCCACCCACCGGCGTTGTGAGTGGGCCTTTGATCCCGACGAGGTATGTTTTCAATGCCTCGATGGTCTCGTCGGGCAGCCAGGACTTTTGCCGATCGAAGGCTTTCTGCCCGGCCAGCACCTCGTGCCAGGCGATTCGGCGCCGGCCGCCGTAGGCCTTGGCGACCGCAGCGTCGAATACCCTCACGCTGGCTCGCCAGATGTCCGGGCCAATCCCGTCGCCTTCGATGAAGGGGACGATTGGACGGTCGGGAACGTCGAGCTTGCCGTTTGTAATCGTAATCTTGGCGCCATCAGGCGCATCGTTGTGGGGCATCTCAGTGCTCGAAGTCGAACTTGGCAATCACAGTCTTGAAGCAGTCGGGGCAGATGCCGTGACTGAACTCGGCGTCGGAATGTTGAGCGACGTAGCGATCGACCTGTTCCCAATAATTCTGATCGCTCCTGATCCGCTTGCAGTAGCTGCAGATTGGCAGCAGTCCGCTGAGCTGCTTCACCTTCAACAGCGCCGTCTGCAGCTCGGCCACGCGCTCGGCCAGCCGCTCCTGCAGCTTCAGCACGCGGATACCGACGTGGACTCGCGCTCGGAGCTCATCGGCGTCGAACGGCTTCACGACGTAGTCGTCAGCCCCGGCGTCGAGGCCGGCCACCACGTCCTCGCGGCTGCGCCGCCCGGTGAGCAGAATCACGTACATGTGTGCGAGTGCCGGATCCTGTCGAATGCGGCGACAGAGCTCCGGTCCGTCGATGCCCGGCATCATCCAGTCGACAATGGCGAGTGCGGGTCCATCGCCTGCGCCCAGCAGCTCCCACGCCGCCTGGCCGTCGTGCGCGACGGCGACCTCGACGTTCCACTGTCGCAGCGCCTCCGAGAGAATCGCGGTCGTCACGCGATCGTCGTCGGCGATCAGTGCGCGCACATCAATCCCTTCTGCACGTTCGGCGGCTCCGAATCGCCGCAGGCGGTGTGCCGCCATGCGGTCCTTCTGACGCTGCGCTGCCCGAAAGAGATTGGAGCTTGGGGTGGGCGACGGGAATTGAACCCGCGACCTTCTGAGCCACAGTCAGACGTTCTACCACTGAACTACGCCCACCGTGCGGGAAAGCATCTGGTCATCTGAGCATCCGGTCACTTGGCCATCTGGTCACTTGGGATTCACGGCATGACCACGAATAGACCACGAGCCGACCCTGGGAGAGGGAACTTAGAAGTGTAGCACCGGGTGCAGACGTGGTAAACAGCTCGTCCCGGCGCTAGCGCGAGGG
>QHWL01000262.1:4828-5077 GCA_003222555.1 Acidobacteriota bacterium
CGATGAAACGCCGTTCAGCGATGCGTCCCAGCCACAGGCCCACGACGCCCACGTCGACGCGGACCGGCTGCGCCTCGAGCCGCCGGTCTTCCAGCGTCCAGTCGTAGCGTTCGACCGCTTCGCGGAAGCGCTCGGCGACCGCGTACGCCTTGCGGTACTGGCCGAGATCGGGAATGAGAAAACAAAACTCGTCGCCACCCAGCCGGGCGTGCAGCTCGTTCGAGTGGGCGCCGAGCCGCTCCTGCGCGA
>QHWL01000263.1 GCA_003222555.1 Acidobacteriota bacterium
CGGCGGATCGTGACGGAGGGAGGCGCGACGGGATTGGCCGTGTTCACCGGCCTCGTGCCTCAGGAAGAAGGACCCGGTTATCTTGCGGCGTGTGACGTGCTCTCGTCGCCGCACGTCTCGAATCCAGATGGCACGCCCTTTTTCGGATCGCCGACCAAGTTGTTCGAATACATGGCGATGGGAAAAGGCATTGTCGCTTCCGACCTCGAGCAGATCGCTGAGGTGCTCGATCACGGTCGCACCGCCTGGCTGGTCCCACCAGGCGATGTCGACGCGCTGGCCGACGGGCTGAAGCGGTTGATCGATGACCCCGAGTTGCGCGACACCCTCGGCGCCGCCGCCAGGCGTGAGGTCGTGGCACGATACACCTGGCGCGANNNNTTGCCGAATCCGCCCGCGACCTGCGACCGGCGCACGCATGAAGCGTCTGCTGGCGGTGTCCTGGGAGATGCCGCCGATGTACGGCCCGCGCGCGACGCAGGTTTCGCGCGCGCTCGGCCAGCTTGCCGGACTCGGCTGGCGGCCGATGGCGGTGTGTCTCGCGCCCCGACGAGGCGGTCCCCACTGGCCCAACGGCGCGGCCGTCGATCCACCCTCGGGCGTCGAGCTCGTGCGTGTGCCGTCCCCCGAAGAGTGGGTGGCGGTCCGCGCCGCGTGGCGCGTGGCGCCGGGTCTTCGTGATTTTCCCGACACCGCGCGCGTGTGGGTCGCCCGCGCCGCGCTCGCAGCGGCCGGTGTCGCGGCTGCGGGCGAGTGCGCGGGACTGATCACGTTCGCCCAGCCCTGGTCCGATCATCTCGTGGGATTGCGCGTCCACCGCGCGACGGGGCTCCCCTGGGTGGCGCACTTCAGCGATCCGTGGGCGGACAGTCCGTATGCGACGCCGCGTCAACGGTCGATTTGGAGGCGGATGGAGGAGGATGCTATACGCGAAGCCTCGGCCGTCGTATTCGTGACTGATGAAACCGCTGACGTCGTGATGACGAAATATCCCGCCGAGTGGCGGCGGAAGACGTTCGTGGTGCCGCACGGCTTCGACGCGCGGCTGGGCGGCGGGATGTCTCGTCCCGGCAATCGCCGGTCACCGATGCGCATCGTCTACACCGGACGGTTCTACGTAGGCGCGCGCACGCCGCTTCCGCTGCTGCGGGCGTTGGCCGACCTGAACGCACGCGGCGCGCTCGTGGGCACTCTGGAGGTTCTGTTTCTGGGCCCCCGCGTCGACGAGTTCGAGCGCGAAGCGAAGGCGCTCGGTGTCGCGCCTTTGGTGCGGTTCGGCGGCCGTGTGCCGGCCGCCGAGGCGGCTTCTGCCGCCGCCGAGGCAGACGTGTTGCTCGTGATTGATGCGCCGAGCCACGGCCCGAGCGCGTTTCTTCCGAGCAAATTGATTGACTATCTCCCGTTTCGCAGGCCGATTTTTGGTCTGACGCCTGAGCCGGGGGCCTCGGCCCGCCTGCTTCGACGGCTTGGGTGTCCTATCGCGCCACCCGAGGACGTGAGCGCCATCGCGTCGGCGCTGGGCGCCCTCGTACGTCGCTGGCGCGACGGCACCCTCGACGTCGGCGAGGGGTTCGACCGGGTCGCGGCCGAGTTCGACATGAGCCGCACGGCGCGGCTTCTTCATGACGTGCTGATTCGTGCCTTCGATGAGCCTGACCAACACTGAGGTCGGACTCGAGCGAGACGCCGCCGCCAAGGAAAGCGCGGGAGGCCCGCGGGGGGTGGTGACCCCGCCGCGTGTGCTGCTCGTGACGGGCGCGTACTTTCCGGAAATCAGCGCCGCGGGAGTCCAGTGCCGCGCCGTTGCCGCGGCGCTTGGCGGGCGTGTCCGTTTCTCGGTGCTGACGACCAGCGTCGATCGGTCGCTGCCTGCCACCGACAGGGTCGACGATGTGATCGTGCATCGTGTGACGATCGATGTCAGGAGTCGCCTCTCGAAGGCGAGTGCGGCGGTTCGGCTCGTGGCGCGCGGCCTGCCGGCGGTTCAGTCCTGCGACGTCGTCCATCTCCACGGGTTCTCGCGGAAAAATGTGCCAACGACGGCGCTGGCTCGGCTGCTCGGCAAGCGGCTCGTGCTGACGCTGCACACCGCGGGTCAAGACGAGCCGCAGGTCGTGCGGCGCCTCGGCCGTCTGGCGTACTGGGCCTTCCGGTCGGCCCATCTGGTCCTCAGCGTCAGTCCGTACTTGAGCGCGCGCTATCGTGAGGCAGATCTTCCGGGAGAACGCGTGCACCTGGCGCCGAATGGCGTCGACACGAATCGCTTCCGGCCGGCCAACCTGGACGAGCGCGGCGCGCTCAAGCGCGCGCTCGGACTGCCCGAGACCGAGCCGATCGTGCTGTTCGTCGGGTTTTTTTCCCGCGACAAGCGGCCCGACCTGCTGTTCCGGGCGTGGCGCCGGCTCGCGACCAGCGGCATTCGAGCGAGGCCCGTGTACGTCGGCGCGAAGAGCGATGCGTCGCTGGCCCGGCAAATCCGCGCCGAGGCCGCAGAGCTGGGGCACGACAATTCCGTGATGTTCGTCGAGCCCACCAACGAGATCGAACACCTCTTTCGGGCGGCCGACCTCTTCGTGCTTCCTTCGGCACGCGAGGCGCACCCGCTGGCGCTGCTCGAGGCCATGGCCTGTGGCCTACCCGCAATCGCCACGCGACTGCCCGGCGCGACCGACGTACTGATAGAAGACCGCGTCAATGGCCGGCTCGTTCCGCTCGATGACGAGCAGGCGCTCGCCAACGCGTTGATCGGCATGTTGACCGATCGACCCGCCGCCTGGCTGATGGGCGCCCGGGCGCGCGAGACGGTGACGACATATTACGATGTCCGACATACGGCAGAGGAGTGGGCCGCCGCGTACAATGCTGTCCTGACTGGCGATCGATGATACCGACGAAATCGGTCCCGGCCACCATTCGCCTCGTCGCGTTGCGCGAGCAGTACGAGCAGGTGAAGCCCGGGATCGACGCCGCCATTGCCTCCGTGATCGGCCGATCCGCATTCATCGGCGGGCCTGAGCTCGAAGAGTTCGAGCGGTGGTTCGCCGACTACTGTGGTGTCGGGCACGCCCTTGGCGTCGCTTCGGGCACCGCGGCCATCGAGTTGGTGCTCCGCGCGCACGGCGTGGGGCCTGGAGACGAGGTCATCACAGCCGCGAACACGTTCGTCGCTACGGCAGCCGCCGTGGCGGCGACCGGTGCGCGACCCGTCTTCGTCGATGTCGATGAGCGCACCGGCAACCTCGATCCGAGACGCCTGAAAGATGCGATCGGGCCGCGGACCAAGGCGATCATCCCGGTCCATTTGTACGGCCGCCCGGCTGCCATTCGCGAGATCCTCGATGCGGCGCCGGGAGTGCCGGTGATCGAAGATGCGGCACAGGCCCACGGCGCGCGCTACGCCGGCGCCCGCGTCGGATCCCTCGCAACGGCCGGCTGTTTCAGCTTTTATCCGACCAAGAACCTCGGCGCCTTCGGCGACGGCGGCCTGGTCACGACCAACGACGCCGCGCTGGCGGCCCGGCTGAAGCTGCTGCGCGATCATGGACGCGTGAGCCACGACGAGCACGCTGTCGTCGGCCAAACGGCGCGCCTCGACAATCTGCAGGCCGCGGTACTGCGCGTGCAGGCCGACTGCCTCGACGAGTGGAACGAGCGACGGCGTCAGGTGGCCGCCTGGTATCGCGAGATGCTCCCTCCAGGCATCGCGTGTCCCGACGACGATCGCGGCAATCAGTCCGTGTACCATCTTTTCGTCGTCCGCGTGGAGGGACGCGACGGGTTTCGAGCGCATCTCGAGGCGCACCGTATCCTCTCGGCGGTGCACTATCCGGTGCCGCTGCCCCTGCAGGCCGCGTTTCGACACCTGGGCCACCGTCCGGGCGATTTTCCGGTCGCGGAGCGTCTCGCCCGCGACATCGTGTCGCTGCCCATGCATCCCTTTCTCGAGCGATCCCAGGTTCAGTACATTGCGGACGTCGGAGCGCGGTTCCTCCAATCGGCCCGCGCCGTCGCACCATCGACGCGCCGGACGCCGCAGTGATCAACATCGGTCTGATCGGGTACGGCTACTGGGGGCCGAACCTCGCGCGTAACTTTGCCGAGACCGAAGGCGTTCACCTGGCGGCGATTGCCGACACGAGCGCCGATCGCCGCGACGCGGCCGCGCGGCGTCATCGGGGCGTTCCCGTGTGCGGCGACGCGGCGAGCGTGATTGCCCGCGACGATCTCGATGCGATCGTCATTGCGACGCCGCTCGAGACGCATTACCCTCTCGCCAAGGCCGCCGTCGAGCGCGGGAAGCACGTCCTCGTCGAGAAGCCGCTGGCCGGATCGAGGACCGAGGCCGAAGCGCTCGGCGCGCTCGCCGACAAGCGCGACGTCCGCCTCATGGTCGATCATACGTTCGTCTATAATGGTGCCGTTCGCCGGATACGCGCGCTGATCGATTCGGGCGATCTCGGCGAGCTGTTGTATCTGGACTCGGTGCGCGTGAACCTCGGTCTCTTCCAGCAGGATTCAAACGTCATCTGGGACTTGGCGGCGCACGACTTCTCCATCATGGACTACCTGATCGACGCCCGGCCCGTGGCAGTGTCCGCGGACGGAACCGCCGCGGCCGGATTCAATCAGGAGAGCGTCGCCTATGTCAGCGTCCATTTCGACAACGGATTCCTCGCGCATTTTCACGTCAGCTGGCTCGCGCCCGTCAAAATGCGACAGATGCTTCTCGGCGGACAGCAACGCATGCTCGTCTACGACGACACCAATCCCAGCGAGAAGGTGCGGGTCTACGACAACGGTGTCGACTTCGACGTCAAAGACGACGAGACGCGGCGGCAGATTCTGATCTCCTACCGCACCGGTGACATGCACGCGCCGAAGCTCGATCGGCGGGAGGCCCTATCGCTCGTCGCGCGGGAGTTCGCAGACTCGATCGAGCAGCGCCGTGCTCCGCTGACTGATGCAGCGGCCGGCGCTCGAGTGGTCGCGCTCCTCGAAGCGGCCGAAGTGTCGCTGCGGGCGCAGGGTCAGCGGATTCGACTGTGACAGCAGAGACCATCACGGCTGAGAACCACGTTCAACGCAGATAAGTTCTTGATGCTGTTGAAGGCAACCACGAAAGCACGAAGACACGAAGAAGGCCAACGTACTTTTCGTGTTTTCGTGTCTTCGTGGTTGCATTTTTCCGTGAGCTCTGCGTTCAAACGTCGTCTTTTCAAGAGGAAGGCGTGACCCTCGGACGCGTTCTGATCACCGGCGGCGCGGGCCTCGTAGGGTCTCACCTCGCCGATGCGCTCGCTGAAGCCGGCGCGTCCGAGGTCGTCGTGCTCGACGACTTTTCGCGAGGACGCCTCGAGAATCTGCGCCAGGCCGACGCGAGCCAGCGGCTACGGATTATCGAGGGCGACGTGCGCGATCGGCGGGATGTGTCCCGTGCGATGGCTGGCGTGAGCCTCGTCTTCCACCAAGCCGCCATCCGCATCACGCAGTGCGCCGAAGAGCCGCGCCTTGCAAAAGACGTTCTCGTCGACGGCACCTTCAACGTGCTCGAAGCGGCCGCCCGCGCCGGAGTACGGAAGGTCGTTGCCGCTTCGTCGGCGTCGGTGTACGGCCTGGCCGCAACATTTCCGATCCTCGAGACGCATCATCCCTACTCGAACCGGACGCTCTACGGCGCCGCGAAGCTCTTCAATGAAGGCTTGCTTCGCAGCTTCAACGAGATGTACGGGCTCGAGTACGTCGCGCTGCGGTATTTCAACGTGTACGGGCCGCGGATGGATATCTTCGGCGCGTACACGGAAGTGCTCGTTCGATGGATGGAGGCCATCGCCGCCGGGCGGCCGCCGGTTGTCTTCGGCGATGGCACCGACACGATGGATTTTGTCCATGTCCGCGACGTCGCGCGCGCCAACCTGCTGGCGGCGACCTCGCCGGTGACCGATGCGGTCTTCAATGTCGGGACCGGCGTCGAGACGACGCTGAACGTGCTCGCAGATACGTTGTTGTCGATCATGGAATCGCCGCTGCGACCTGAGCATGCCGCACCCCGCAGAATCAACCCGGTGGCGAGGCGACTCGCCTCCGTGGACGATGCGCGCGAGCAGCTCGGTTTTCGTGCCGAGATCTCGCTCGAGGACGGCTTGCGCGAGCTCGTCGCCTGGTGGCACGAGCAACGGTCGACAGCTCACCTATGAAAACGGCCATTCACGAGATCCCGTTCGCTCGACCGGAATTCGACGAAGCCGAAGCCCGCGCCGTCGCCGAGGTGCTGAGCAGCGGATGGGTGAGCCAGGGTCCGCGGGTCGCGCGCTTCGAGGAAATGTTCGCTGAGCGTGTGGGCGCCCGCTACGCCGTTGCGACCTCCTCGTGCACGACGGCGCTGCACCTCGCGCTCGTCCTGGCCGGCGTCGGACCCGGCGATGAAGTGATCTGTCCGTCGTACACGTTCATCGCCACCGCAAACGCCGTTCTGTACACGGGCGCCACTCCGGTCTTTGCCGATATCGAACGGGACACCTGGAATATCGACCCCGGAGACGCACTCGGCCGCCTGTCGCCGCGGACCAAGGCGATCATCCCGGTGCATCAGGTAGGGCTTGCCGCCGATCTCGATCGCCTGGCGCCGTTGGCGGCGCCAGGCGTCTCGATCGTCGAAGACGCGGCCTGCGCCGTCGGATCCACCTATCGCGGGCGCCCGATTGGCTCGCACGGCAATCTCGGTTGTTTCAGTTTCCATCCGCGCAAGACGATTTCGACTGGCGAAGGCGGCATGGTGACGACCGGCGACCCCGAAATCGCCGAGCGTGCGCGCAGATTGCGCTCACACGCGGCAAGCGTGTCTGCGTTGTCCCGACATCAGGCGAAGGGGTTGGTAGCCGAGGAGTATCGCGAGCTGGGGTTCAACTACCGCATGTCGGACGTGCAGGCCGCAATCGGCATCGCACAATTGTCGAAGCTTGACGGGCTGCTGGCGAAAAGGCGGGCGATTGCCGAACGGTACGACGCGGCGTTTGCGCGGCTGGGTGCGGTGCAGGTGCCTCCGCGGCCCGCCTATGCCGGGCACGCCTATCAGTCGTACGGGCTC
>QHWL01000264.1:0-3970 GCA_003222555.1 Acidobacteriota bacterium
GATCTTTTCCGAGTGGCTGGCTTTCCGCGATGATTCGCCCCAGCACCGGGACAACACGCGGATCCCGATCGGCCACGAGCGCTTCGACGACCACCCGCCGCAGCTCACCGGTCGCGGCGCGAAGGACCGTGTGGATCGCTCGCGCGGCTGACGGATCGCGGATGCCGACCAGGGCCGTGACCGTTGCGCGCGCGACGCGCGGGTGTCCCCGGCGCAGCAAGGACTGCAGGAGCGGCACGCCTTCGGGCGCGGCGATCCTCCCGAGGAGCTGCGCGCCATTGCGCTGCACAAACCAGCGATCGTCGTCCATTAGCGGGGCGACGCGGACCACGGCCTCCGGGCCGAACCCGACGATCATGTCGGCCGCGCGCCGGACGAGGGGCGTCATTTCCTCGCTGGCCATCAGCGGCCTCAACGCCTCGATGCTCGGCGGGCCGATCAGCGTAATGACGGCGCGCATGGTTTCCCAGTCGGCGTCTCCGATGTCGCCCACGAGCGCCGCCGTCTCGCGCATCGCGTTCGATTCGCCGAGCACATCGAGCGCCTGACGGCAGGCGTCGCGCCCAATCGCATCGGCCGTGCCCGCCCGGTCGGCGAGCGCCTTGGTGACCGCCCGCGTGTCATCGTACGCGCCCGACATCAGCAGGTCCTCGGCCAGCGCTTCCATGTCCTTTGCGAGTTCGCCGGCGCGTGCTTCGTCCTGCTCGATCGTGAGCAAATCGATCAACAAGGTGACCGAGAGCGATCGCACGTTGTCCTGGCCGAGGCTGTCGATCCATTCAGGCAGCTCCGGGGGCAAATCGACGGCGGCCATCCGCTCGGCGCGGCCCCCGAGACCGTCGAGTGAGGTGTGGTACGCCTCGGACACGAACGGCTTCTCGTTGTAGGAAACGAGCAACTCCTGCGCCGACGTCCACAAAGTTTGAAATTGGCTGGTCTTACCGAAATCAGTTTCGCTGAGGAGATTTCGCGTGAGCCCCAGAACGCGCCGCTTTCGGTCCTCGTCGGGGGCGATCGTGTTGAAAATCGTCGCGAGCCGGTCCGACGCCTGGCCATCGAGCGCCATCGCGGTCGCCAGGAGCCGGGCCACCTTCATGTCGTCGAATGCCGCGGCCAGCCCCGTGACGAGGCGGGTCTCTTCATCCGGATCGTTCTCCGTCTGCATCAGCTGCATGACGACGTGAGGATCGAGCTGGCAGGCAGCGGCTGCAAGACTGTTCATGACCTCGGGCATCCGGTCGGGCGACATCACCGACACGATGCTCATCAGGTGGTGGAAGGCCGCGAGCACCGCCGCCGCCTGCGAGGTGATCATCGGCGACCCGTCGACGGCGCATTGCGGCGCCATGGCGGCCATCACCAAATCACAAATTTCGGAAGGGTTGCCGGCGATCTCGAGGAGGCGTTGTTGCGCGCGTTCGTCGAACACCGCCTTCTGACCGCCGGCGACCGACAAGACGATCGACCGCCAGAGATCGTCTCGCTTCTCGAGCTCGATCGCCTCGCCTTCGCGGCGGGAGAGGAGCCGTTGGTAATCGATCTGCTCGAGGATCAGAGACGGGTGGCCCTGGGTCGCCCAGATTTTCTCAGGGCCGCCGCGGCGGCGGAGCTCGGCGGCGTCGAGCGCCAGCAGCCGCAGCAGCGCGCAGATGCCATCACGCGAGATGTCGCCAAGAAACGTGAGGTACACCAGGTCGCAGTTGTGAAGCAGAGCCGCTGCTTCGGCAATCGCCGTTTCGTCCCCGTCGGCCGACGCGCCGTCGATGAGCAGCGTATGGGGAGTGATGCCGATCGCGAACGCGGATCCGAGCGAGGACTGTCTGATGACGTCGCACAGGCGGTCGACGGTCGTTCCGACCGCCGGATGTTCCGGCGGATAGAGCGTCCAGTTGCGGGCCGCGACCAGCAGCGCGCGGGCCAATTGCAAGATGCCCCGTGCAAGTTCCGGCGAGAGCTGGGACGCCTCCGACATCGGTTCTCGCAGTATACTGCCCGCCGAATGCGTGCGGTCGACATCATCCTGAAGAAGCGGGACGGCGGCACGCTGACCCTCGATGAAGTCCGGTTTTTCGTCGCCGGCGTCACCGACGGGACGCTGCCCGACTACCAGGCCTCGGCATTGCTGATGGCGATTGTCCTCCGGGGGATGACGGCGGAGGAGACCGCGCGGCTGACCGACGCGATGGTGCACTCGGGCGAGCGCGTCGATCTGGCCGACATCCCCGGCGTGAAAATCGACAAACATAGCACCGGCGGCGTCGGCGACAAAACGTCGCTCATCCTGGCGCCACTGGCGGCTGCGTGCGGCGTGCCCGTGCCGATGATGTCGGGACGAGGGCTCGGGCACACGGGTGGCACGCTGGACAAGCTCGAGGCGATTCCCGGCTTTCGAGTCGACCTCTCGCTTACGGAGATGAAGGCGGCGCTCGCGCGCGTCGGCTGCGCGATGATCGGCCAGACGGCGCAGATCGCCCCGGCCGACAAAAAGCTCTACGCGCTGCGCGATGTGACGGGCACCGTCGAAAGCATTCCGCTCATCAGCGCGTCGATCATGAGCAAGAAAATCGCCGAGGGCATCGACGGGTTGGTGCTCGATGTCAAAACCGGCAGCGGCGCCTTCATGAAGACCGAGGCCGACTCACGGCGCCTGGCCGAATCGCTCGTCTCGATCGGCAACGCGTCGGGCGTGAGGACCGAAGCGGTGATTTCGGCGATGGATTCGCCGCTTGGACGCGCCGTGGGCAACGCGCTCGAAGTGATCGAGTGCCTGGAAGTGTTGAAAGGAGGAGGGCCGTCGGATCTAATAGAGGTCTCGGTGGAATTGACCTCACGCATGCTGGTGCTCGGCCGCGCGGCGGCCGATCGGGTCGACGCCCAGCAGCGCGTGCGCGGGGCGATCGCGTCGGGCGCCGGACTCGAACGGTTCCGCCAGATCGTCCAGCATCAGGGCGGCGATCCCCATGTCGTCGACGATTACAGGCGGCTGCCGGCCGCGCCCGAGCGATACCTCGTCACGGCGCCGGCCACGGGCTACCTGACTCGACTCGACGCCGAACTGGTCGGCCGCGCCTCGGTCGCGCTCGGCGCCGGGCGCGACCGCGTAGAAGATGCCGTCGACCCGGCCGTCGGAATCGTGGTGATCGTCAAGCCCGGCGACCCTGGCGACCCTGGCGACCCTGGCGACTACGTCCAGGCCGGCGATCCAATCCTGGAGCTTCACTACCGCGATCGGGCTCGACTCGACCGAGCGCTGCCGCTCGCCACGCGGTCTATCGCCGTCAGCGACGCTCGGCCGGCGCCGAGACCGCTGCTGGTCGGCGAGGTTCATTGACGATGGCGGATTTGTCGGAGCTGTCGAACGGTCTTTTGGAGCAAGGCTGGGATCGACGTCGAAGACACCTTGCGGAGGTCCACCTCGAGCGCCGTGACACTCGCTCGAACTGTCCTGGGTCGGCGACGAAATAGCGCCGGTTTCATTCTGCGGTCGATCGGCTATAGTTTCGGCGACTCGCGCCGCGTGTTGCAGCGCGTGGCAAGGTTCATCGATGAGTGTCCAGTTCGCCCCTCCCCCGGCTCCTCCGCTGCGGCGTTCCAGCGCCACGGATCTGTCGATCGTCGCGGGCGCGGCCGGGTTGGCCCTCGTCAGCGCGCTGGCAGCGCAGATGGGAGTTCCGCGGGCGCAGCCCCTGGTGGGCGCGATCGTGATCCTTGGGATCGCCTACGCGTTCTCGGCCGATCGCCGCGCGATCGACACGCGGACGGTCGCCTGGGGCCTGAGCCTTCAAATCGTGTTCGCCCTCATCGTGTTGAAGACGACCGCCGGACAGCTCGTGTTCGAGACACTGGGGAGAGGCATCAACCGGCTCCTCGGTTTCGCCGGCGTGGGTGCGGCCTTCGTCTTCGGTCCTCTCGGCGACAACGGGGTGTGGGCCCGCGTGATGAACGCCGCGCTGGGGCCGGAAGGCGCCCG
>QHWL01000264.1:3989-5164 GCA_003222555.1 Acidobacteriota bacterium
CCAGGTACTGCCGACGATCATCTTCATTGCGGCGCTCTTCGCCATCCTTTATTACTTCGGCGTCATGCAGCTCGTCGTGCGCATGTTTGCCGTGCTGATGCACCGGGTGATGCGCGCGAGCGGCGCCGAGTCGTTGAACGTCGCCGCCAGCATTTTTATGGGGCAGACCGAAGCGCCGCTGACGATCCGTCCGTACCTCCCGGAGATGACGCAGTCGGAGCTGATGACCGTGATGACGTCGGGCATGGCTCACATCTCGGGCGGGATCATGGCCGCCTACATTCTGTTCGGCGTCGAAGCCAAGCACCTGCTGACGGCGGTCATCATGACGGCGCCCGGCACGATCATGATGGCCAAGATGTTCGTCCCGGAAACCGACGTGCCGAAAACGATGGGCACCGTGCGGCTTGAGGTGGAGCAGACCGACGTCAACGTCATCGACGCGGCCGGCCGCGGGACAGGCGACGGGCTGCATCTCGCGATGAACGTTTGCGCGATGCTCATTTCGTTTCTCGCGCTCATTGCGCTCGTCAACGCGGTGCTCGGCATCGCTCACCTGAGCCTGCAGCAGATCTTCGGCTGGGTCTTCGCGCCTGTGGCGTGGAGCATGGGCGTGCCGTGGCGCGACGCGCCGACGGTCGGCAATCTGCTGGGCACGCGCATGGTGCTCAACGAGTTTGTCGCGTACTCGCTGCTCGGACCGCTCAAAGGGACGATCGACCCGAAATCGTTCACGATCTGCACCTTCGCGCTGTGCGGCTTCGCGAACTTCAGCTCGATTGGCATTCAGATCGGCGGCATCGGCGCGCTGGCGCCCAATCGCCGCCACGATTTGGCGCGGCTCGGCCTGCGCGCGATGTTCGCGGGCACCCTGGCAAATTTCATGACGGCGACGATCGCCGGCTTCCTACTTTGACCACCGTTCATCACGAAGTCACGAAGCTCACGAAGATGCACACTAACCGGTCGGTCTTTGTTTTTGTGACACATTATTCATGCGGCCAGTTGTTCGAGGGTGGCCGCACGACACGCCAGCGCAGCGGTCATCACCAGTTGCCCTTTGGGCGTGACGCGATAGACACGGGTACGAGCGACCTTCGCAATCAAGTTGTGGGCACGGTACAGCCGGAGGAGCCGCGAGACACGCGCGGTCAGGCGCCGGTGGTCGGCCGGAT
>QHWL01000276.1 GCA_003222555.1 Acidobacteriota bacterium
CCGCCCATCGTCACTCCGTCATCAACGGCTCAAACGTCCACAACGCCAGCGTGACGAACACGACATCGAAGCACACCAGCAGGGCGATCCACATCGTCGCCACCGCCTCGTCGGGCGCCGGCTGGAGCAGCGCCGAGGTGCCACGGACGCCAGCAATGATTACCGGAACCGTGATTGGATACAACAGAATCGGCAGCATCACGTCGCGCGTCCTGGCTCGAACCAGCATCGCCGCGAAAAGCGTCCCGACGGCGCAGAATCCAACCGTGCCGGTTAGCAACAGGCCGATGAGCAGCAGCGGATGCGTAAACAGCGCAGCCTGAAACAGCAGGGCGATGAGCGGGACCAGCAAGGCTTCCGCGACAACGAGCAGGAATACGATGCCAACCAGCTTGCCGACGTAAATGGCTGGCCGGGGTGCCGGAGCGAGCAGCAGGGCCCGCAGCGTTTCTCCGTAGCGCTCGCGCTCGAACGTGCGTCCGAGCGCCAGGGTCCCGGCAAACGCGATCGCGATCCAGAGAATGCCCGCCGCAGCATCTTCGAGCGGCTGACCCTCCGCCTTGACGAACGCGAACGAGAAGATCAGCACGCACGACAGCGCGAAGAACAGCGTCGTATAGAGGATCTCGCGGCTCCTGACCTCGATCGCAAAGTCTTTCCGAAGCACGAGGAGCGCGACTCTCAGAAACACGGCTTCTCTGCGGGCACCGTCACGCACCCCCGACGAGCGCCCGATACCGCGCGCGGAGCCCCGAGGCTGCCGGCTCGTCGGAGACCATCCGGCCGCCGCGAATGAGCGCGACGCGGGTCACCAGACCGTCGGCCAGGTCGAGATCGTGCGTGGCGAGCAGCACGATAGAACCATCCGCTGCGAGGCGCTGCAGCCGATCCGTCACGACGCCGACCGAGCGGTCGTCCAGGCCGGTGAACGGCTCATCGAGCAGCACCAACCGCGGCCGGTGCAGAAGCGCACGCTCGAGCGCGAGCCGCTGGCGCAGCCCGCGCGAAAATCCAGAGACCTCGTCGTCGCCCCGATCGCTCAGCCCCGCCGCGTCGAGCGCCCGATCGACCGTCTCGTGTGCATCCAGCCCATAGAGCTGCGCAAAAAAAGCCAGATTCTGGCGCGCGGACAGTTCCGGGTACAGGTGCAGCTCGTGCGCCAGGAGGCCGATTCGCTTCCGCAGCGCCGCCGTCCCTGTGCGCGGCGAGTGGTCGCCGTAGTAGACACCGCCGCTGGCTGGAGCGATCAGCGTCGCGAGGACGCCGAGGAGGGTCGACTTCCCGGCGCCGTTGGGACCAAGAAGGCCGACGATCTCACCCGCCCGCGCCAAGAGAGAAACCTGCCAGAGGGCTCGGCGCCGTCCGTAGTGCCGTGACACGTCGACCAGCCGCACCTGGTCGAAATCAATCATCACGCCGCGAGGCCCGCACGGTCCGCAGGCTCCGGGCCAGTGTCATCGCCGTCGAGGGCGCCGTAGATGCGTTCGAGACCCGCCATCAGCTCTTCGCGGCGGGCCGGGTATCGCGTCTGGTCACCGCGGCCGTTCCGATGGTCGTTCTCGAGGCGGACGAGGTCGTTGAACAACTTGTCGCGTCGCGCCACGAGGCGCTTGCGCTCGGCCTCGGCATCGCGGTCGGGCCGACGTGATGAAACCAGGAAGCCGATAATCACAATGGCGGCGGCAAGCGAGAGGGCGGTTCTGCGGGGCGCGGCGCTGTGGTGCGGCAGCTCGGCGAGCGACAGCTCGATTGGCTGGCCGGCCGCGATGGGTCCGCCGGCCGCGACGATGAACGGCTGGCTCTCGGCAACAACGTCCTGTTGTTTGGCGATTTGCGGCGAGCTCAAAGTGGTCGGACCGACCTTCTTTACGATGACGGCCAGGCGCTCCAGCGGAGCCGGAAACCGCTGCGCGAGTTGCAGCGTGCCGTCCGGCGCCGGAAGCTCGGTTACGATCTGCACCGAGGTGCGGCCCGGCGCAAACGGCCCCTGCACCCGCACATGACCGCCGCTGACGTTGGCCGGTGACGAGCCCTCGAGGATCGCGGTACCCACAGCGCCGGTGGGCATGTCGAACGTAAATGGCGTCGCCAGGTTCACTGATGCGCGCGCGCCGTTGACGATGTCCAGCAGGTAATAAACCAGCACGACTTCGTCGCCCGGCTCAATGACGATGCGCGACTCTCCCCCGAGGGCGACCTGACCGGTCACAGGCGCCGTGGGGGCGGGCTCGGATTTTTTTGTGTTGTCCGTTGCCACCAGCAAGAGCCGGATCCCTCCTCGAGACGGCGCCGGAAATTCCTGCGATTCCAGACGCTCGCCGTCGACGACGGCCACTGCCTGGAGCGTGGTCCCCGGCGTGAGGCCACTGAACTGCGCGCGCCCGCTGTCGTCGGTCTTTGCCGTCCGAACTTCGGAGCCCACGTGAAGCTCGACGGGTTGATTGGTGATGTTGTTCGACAGTGCGCCGCGGATGACCCGCACCGACACGGCCCCGTCGGGAAGATCGGTGACCGGACGCGGAATGCCCGACATCTGTTTGGGATCGGGCATCTCGAACTGTGCTGTCAGCTGCGCTGGGCCACCACAAAGGACACAAAGGACACAAAGGATCAACCCTGACGAAGAAAACAAGCGTTGTTCGAGCCGGATCATTTTGCTTGTATCCTTCTTACTTGTGTCCTTCGTATTCTTTGTGTCCTTGGCGTTCTTTAGAGTTTGTTGCCGCACGCCTTGCAGAAGCGCGCATCCAGATCGTTGGCGGTCGCGCATTTCGCGCAGGTCGGCAGAGACGGCGGACCCGCAGGGTCCGCCCTTCGTACACCACTCGGTACGTAGGCCGGGTCCTGAGAACCCGGCGCCCCCGGACTCAGCCGTTTTGCAAGGTCGCGCTCGATTTGCTGGCGATAGCTCATGCCCGCATCGAGCTGGCGCATCAACCGGCCGGCGCGCGCGCGCAGCCGGCCCGACATTTCCTGCCAGTCGGCATCGGACAGCTTCCCCATCGCGCGATCGAATTCGAGCTCTTTGATGGACCGGAGCGCGAGCACCTTCTCGCGCTCGAGAGCCGCTCTGGTCCGGTGACCGATCATCGACGTGCGATCGTCCTCCGGAGACACCAGAGGCCGCACCGCGCGTAACGCGGCGATGCCGACCAGCGCCGTCGACGCCATCAGCACGCCGAGCAACAGGACCGGGAGAACCCCTTGTCCCCGCGCGATGAACGTCACGGCGGTCGCACACCCGAGCGCCGCGAGCACGAAAAATTGCCAGGGTTGAAGGCCGGGGTCCGACTTCGGCTGAACAGTCGTCGTATCTGTCTTCGGTTGGACAGTCGTTGTGTCCGGCTTTAGCCGGACGTCATCCACGGCTCGCGGGGTCCCACCCCCGCTCGCTCGCGCTGCGCGGATCGTCGTCTAATTCGCGTGGGGCCCCACCCCCACGCGGGCCGCGGGCGCTGTCTAATTCGCTCTCAGTCGAGGTTCCTGAGCTCATCGTCGAGACGCTCTTCGAGGTCGGGATCGGCGGGTGCGACGGGATCGGCCGCGGCATCGCGCCGGCGCGACCAGCGCGTGGCGACGAAACCGAGGAACACCATTCCCGTACCGGCGATGGCGTATGGAAACATCCACGCGAGGCGGTTGAAGCCTTTGTCGATCGGCGCACCTAGAAACTGTTGTCCGCCGTACAGCCCGATGAATGCCTGGATGATTTCGTCGTGATTCTTGCCCTGGTCAATCTCTGCGCGCAGCTGAGCCCGCATCTTCTGCGCAGGTCCGCACGTGCACAGTGTGAGCGGCTCGTGCGCGCACGTGCCGCACGTGCAGCCCATTTCCTGGCGCAATTGCTGTTCGAGCGGGCTACGCGCCGGTGTCACGGCGGCATTGGGATCTTCGACGTGCTGCTGTGCCGACAACGACGCTGTTCCGAGCGCGAGCGCCATGACGAGCGCGACGGTCGTGGTCGCCGCCTCGGGTAATTTGGCAAGCGCGAATGAGTACGTGCGCTCGGGTAGCAGCGCGATGCCGGTGCCGAACGCCAGGACGCCGAATCCAAGCCAGATCCAGTCGACCAACGGGTTGACGACGACCTGCAGGCTGATCGTTTGCGTCCCCAAATCGAAGTCGGGCGGAAGCACGAGATAGAGATCCTCGCTGAGCGAGCGGCGAATCGCGACCTCGGTCCTCGCCTCCTCGTCCTCGTGCTTTTTGAAAATCGATCGGCCCGGATACATCGTGTCGATCTGCTTGCCGTTACGGAAGATCGCAATGTGCGCGGTGACGGTCTGCTTCTGCCCGTCGTCGCTCACCGACACGCGGTCGTGCCGAACCGTAAAGGCACCAACCGTCGCCTGCTGGCCGGGCTTCAGCCGGAAGAGCTCATCCTTCTTCGACCCATTGCCCGCGAAACCCAGGCAGATCAGAACGATGCCGACGTGGACGATGTAGCCGCCGTAGCGGCACTTGTTGCGGCCGACGAGGCCGACGATGGCCGTGAAGAGATCGGTGCAGGTGTTCTTGCGCCGCACCGTTCCGGTCACGAATGCGCACAGCGCGAAGCAGAGACCGGAGGACCAGAGGGACACGCCGAGCCCCTTCAGCGTCACGGCCGCCACGACCGCGGCCACGGTCGGCCACAGGAACGAATTGCGAAGGTTGCTGAGCGTCGACTTCCGCCAGGCCAGCAGCGGGCCGACCCCGGTCAGCATCAGCAGAACGAGGCCGATGGGCACCATCCATTTATTGAAGAACGGCTGCGCGACCGTGATGCGTTGCCCGGTCACCGCTTCGCT
>QHWL01000277.1:0-17952 GCA_003222555.1 Acidobacteriota bacterium
AGGACCATCAGGCGCGAGGACCGCGCGCGCGCCTACTATTTCAGTTCGTCGAAAATCACCTGCGCGTTGCTCTTCAGCCGCGCAGGTTGTACCGCTGCATATCCCGCGTATTTTGCCGGCATCTTCCAGCTGCTCGCCACATCGTCCACCGACTTCCCGGCCTTCTTTGCCTCCCGCATCGCCGTCAGGAACTCGCGATTGAAGTCGGCGTACTCTTTCAGGTCGTTCATGGTCATTTGTGTGCTGTGGCCGGTGATGACGGTGTCGATATTCTTGACCGTGTTGGCCGCCTTGGCGAGCGAATCCGGGATGGCCACGCCGCTGCCGCCGTTGTTGGCGTCGAGGAGCGGAAGGTTCTTGCCTGAAAAGATGTCGCCGGCGTGCATGACCCGCAGCGCCGGAAAGACGACCCAGGCGTCGCCGTTGGTGTGCCCGCGTCCGAAGTAATAGAGGTCGATCTCGTCGCTCCCGGCGCCGAGCGACATCTTGTCTTTGAACGTCCGCTTCGGCAGCCCTTTGCCGTCGTTCGCCTTGAAGATGTTGGGGGGCGGCGGCTGCTGCTGTGCAATCCCGGTGGCCGGAGCCATCTTCTCCATGTTCGCTTTCGTGTTCTCGTGCGTGATGATGTCGACGGTGGCCGGGAATTCCACGTTGCCGCTCACGTGATCGCCGTGCGTGTGGGTGTTGATGATCATCGTGATCGGCTTGCTCGTCAGCCCCTTGATCTTGTCGAGAATCGGCTGGCCCCATCCCGGATTCTTCGTGTCGACGACCACGACGCCGTCGGCGCGGACGAACACGGCGGTGTTGCCTCCCCCGCCTTTGAGCAGGAACAGGTTGTCCTTGAGCTTCTCGACCTCGACAACCTTCGGCGCCGGCGGCTGCTGATAGGCCGCGACGGCGAGCGTGAGTGAGCCGACCGCCAGCAGCACGACCAGAACCATGACTCTTCTCATCGCATGCCTCCTGGTGAAAAACGCCCTGAACGAGCAAACGGTCTCAAGCGGCGCTCGATTATAGGCCGGGAGGCGCGTCGAGGGAAGATCCGCGAGCCCACTGTCGCCAGCCCTCGCATGGGCGTAGGCTTGGCTCGTCCCCAGGAGGCCTTGCGATGCCGTTCGTCACGCTCATCAACGCACGCGAAATTGACCGGCTCCTCCCGATGGGCGCCTGCATCGAGGTCATGGCGCGCGCGCTCGTCGATCTCGAGCGCGGGGAATTGAGCCAACCGTTACGCTCGGTGTTCGTGCTGCCGGGCGCGGAGGGTGCGATGGCCTGGATGCCGGCTCATCGTGCCGGCCCACAGGCTGTCTTCGGCATGAAGGTCCTCTGCGTGATGCCCGGGAACCCGACGAAAGGCCTCGACAGTCACCAGGGACAGGTGCTGCTGGCCGACGGCGAGACGGGCCAACTGCGCGCGGTGCTCGACGCCTCGGCAGTCACCGCGATTCGCACCGCGGCAGTGTCGGCGCTTGCGACGCGCCTGCTCGCCCGCGCGAACGCCTGTGTCCTCGCGATCGTCGGCACGGGCGTGCAAGCGCGCAGACATCTGGAGTCGATCCCGCTCGTGCGGCCGATCGCGCGCGTTCGGGTGGCCGGACGGACGCGCGAGCACGCCAACAAGTTCGCGGGGGAGGCGGCGGCGCGCTTCGCCTTCCCGATCGAGGCTGCGGAAAACGCGCAGGCGGCGGTTCGTGACGCCGACATAGTCGTTACCGCGACGAGCTCGGCGACGCCGGTGCTCGCACGAGAGTGGCTGGCCCCAGGGGTGCACGTCAATGCGACAGGCGCCAGCCGGCCGACGCACCACGAGCTCGATCTGGAAACCATCACGGATGCCTGCCTGTTTACCGACCGGCGCGAATCGCTCGAGCACGAGGCGGGAGAGTATCGCCTGGCCGTGGAGAAGGGCCTCATCACAGATTCGCACGTCGCTGGAGAGCTCGGAGAACTCTTGACCGGCAAGCGGCAGGGTCGAACGTCGGACGATCAGCTCACGCTCTTTCGCTCGCTCGGGCTCGCCGTCGAGGACCTGGCGGCCGCCGAGTACGTGTTGGCGAAGGCGACCGAAAGCGGATCGGGCATCACCTTCGACTTCTAGACAGGTAGGGCTGGTGGGGCTGGTGGGCAGGTGGGGCCGGGCGCAGCCTGGGCTCTTACACACCTGGCCCACCCGCCCCACCCGCCTCACCCGCCCTCGTCAATCAGACGGCGACGCCGGTGCGCTCGAGGTGGAGGGCTTGATGGAGCTCGATGAACGTTGCAACCAGGGTCTCCGGGCACCACCCATCGCGCGCTTCTTCCCGCATCATCCGGTACGCGGTCGCCGTCGACAGCGCCTTGCGGTACGGGCGATCGGTGGTGAGCGCGTCAAAAACATCGACAACGCTGACGATGTGCGCGAGGAGAGGAATCCGATCGCCGGCCAGGCCGTCCGGATAGCCGCGGCCATCGGTCCGCTCGTGGTGATGGCGGACGATGGGACGAACGGCCTCGAACGAACGGACCGTGCCGCACAAGTCGTCGCCGATGGCGGGATGCCGCTTCATCAGCTCGTACTCTTTCCGCGTCAAGCGGCCCTTTTTGAGCAGCACCCGATCGGGAATGGCGATCTTGCCGATGTCGTGGACAAAGCCGCCGCGATAGAGCGCGTCGAGATCCGTCCGTTCGAGATTCAGGTGCTTGCCCAGCGCGATCGCGTACTCGGCCAGGCGCTCGCAGTGACCCTCGGTGCACGGATCGCGCGCCTCGATGATGCGCCCCAGCGTGAGGAAGAGCGACTCGGCCGACTCCAGATCGTCGGTGAGACGCTTCAGCCGCATCAGCGAACGGACGCGCGTGTACAGCTCCTCGGGATCGACCGGCTTGTTGAGAAAGTCGTCGGCGCCGGCGTCGAGGCCCGCCAGGCGCGCCTCGCGTTCCTGCTCACCGCTGATCAGCACGACGGGCGTCAGGCACGTCTCCGCATTCTGCTTGAGCTCGGCGCACACATCGAGGCCCGAGATCCCCGGCATCACGACGTCGAGCAGCACGAGATCGGGACGCTCCGCCTTGACGATTTCGAGCGCGTCGCGCCCGTTGGTCGCCGTGAAGACGGTGTAGTCGGCATGTTCGAGCAGCTGGCGCATGTTGGGCTCGTAGTCATCGACTACCAGGACTTTCCCGGTCTTTGACATGACCGCATCTCCTCGTGGTGCCAGACGAAGGGGCGAGCGGCATGGTGCAAGGCCCGGACCACGCAGTTTCACGGACAGATCCGCATTTTGAGGGCCATGAATGGTGAAAACTGTGCGCCCAAAATCGAAAAGCGTAACGGGCCGGCGGTGCGCGCAATTCACCAGTGCTCAGACAAAATGGGACCGGACCCGGCCTGCAGATCGGGAGCAAGGCCACCGGAGCTGGCCGCAAGGCTCCCGTAGCGCCCGCTGAAAAACACCAACGGATGGCGCGGTTCGATCCCGTGATGCAGCGCAAGCACCCGTCCCAGCACGATCCAGTGATCGCCGCCTTCGACAATCGCGTGCATCGCGCACCCCAGGGCCGCCGCGCAACCCTCCAGCCGGGGCCCGCCGTCCCACGGCACAAAATGAAACGGCGGCCGCGTCGGCTGGTTCAGCACGCCGGCGAAGTAGGTGGACAGCGCCTGCTGATCCTGACGAAGGATATTGACCGAAAACCCCTCGGCCGCGTGGACGAGTTGACCGGTCTTCGACATCTTGCTCGCGCAGAACAGCACCAGGGGAGGATCCAGCGACACAGACGTGAAGGCATTCGCGGTCATCGCCCGGATCTCGCCGTCGACTTCAGTCGCGATGACCGTGACGCCCGTCACAAACTGGCTCACGGTCTGGCGGAAGGCGCGGATGTCGATCGGCATGTGACCCTCTCTCTGGACGCCAATCCGCGGAATTTAGAAATTCACCGCTATGCCAGCGTGCAGCGCGTTAGTGCGACCAATCTCGCGTCTAGACTGGACGCATTCCGTGATAGGCGTTCTCGAGCAACTGTCGCACGCCGGCATACTCGATCGGCCGCGGATTGGGATACGAACCTTCTGTGGCGAGCTTCGCCGCTCGATCGAGCCCATCCCGGGGCATACCGATGTCGCTGAGGGCAGTCGGCGCGCCGAGTCTCACAGCGAGATCGTACGCTCCCTGCGCGGCATCCCCAACGCCGAGCGCCTGCGCTGCGATGCGCATCGCGTCGCCGGCAGCCTCCCGATTGAACGCGACAGCGTGCGGCAGGATGACTGAATGGACCTGCGCATGCGGGAGATTGAACGTGCCACCAAGGGTGTGGCAAAGCTTGTGATGGATGCTCATCCTGGTCGTCCCGAGTACCGCGCCCGCCAGCCACGCCCCGTAAAGGGCTTCGGCACGGCAATCGACATTGGCCGGTTCACGCACCACAGCGGGCAGGGATCTGGCCAGCACCCGGATGCCTTCGGCCGCCATCAGGGTCACGATCGGATTCGCATCCTCGGCGTAAAGCGCCTCCACGCAGTGGGCAAGCGCGTTCATCCCAGATGGCCCCGCCATCCTCGGTGGCAGCGAGACGGTCAAACCCGGATCGTAGATGACCGTTCTGGGTAGCACTTTGCTGTCCCGACCGGTCCTTTTCAGGCCCTTTTCGGTGACACCGTAGATGGGGGTCATCTCGGAACCCGAATAAGTCGTCGGTACAGCCACGATTGGCAATCCACGCTCGAGCGCGATCGCCTTGGCCAGGCCAATAGTCGAGCCGCCGCCTACGGCCACACAACAATCCGCTTCGAGACGCTTCGCCTCGTCGCGAGCGGCCCGGGCTACCTCGATCGGCACATGCATGACCGCTTTGGCGTATACGCCCGCCGTCAGAGCGCCAAGCCGTCCCGCCGCATCCGTCGCCAGGCGGTTCTGTCCAGGTGTCGTCAACACGAGGACGCGTTTGGCGGGTAGTCTCTGCACCTCCTCGGCCAGACGGTCGATAACACCGACGCCGAAAATGACTCGGATCGCCGACTGGTCGTAGACGAAAGGGCGCATCGGCCTCTTACACGACCTTCCGGCCATGTGTTCAAAATTGAACAGACGAGCGGACCAGACGGCAATTATGCTACCGCTCGGGTCACGTTCGCTTCACTATCTGGATGACTTCTGTTGCCACACAAGGAGCGAGAACAGATCCCGTCCCCCGCGACATCTACTTAATGTACCTGGACGCAACGATCGGACAGTCAGAACAGTGCGCGGCCAACCTCGAGCGCCTGGCCACGGCCGAACCCATCGGTCCCCGCTTGAAGCGCTCGCCCAGGGTCCCTGCGGTGCTGGCCGCCAGTAGCGACCTCATCGAACATGCGCGCATCCTCGTGAAGAATGCGCGGGAAGCCTGCGATCTCCTTCGTCAGTTGCGGGCCGAATGCGAGAGACTTCGCCAGACTGGCGCATCCGAAAAGCCAGTTGAGGGGACTTCCGGGGCCGACAAGGCGCAGACCATCCGGCTCGTCTCCAAGTAGGCGCGACGCGCTGTCAGAGACGGTCATCCGCGCTTTTTCGTGAGTTCCTGGTACACGACGTCGGTGAAGCTCGCGAAGGCGGGACCCCGGCCTCCGACTGCGCCTGGACGCGGCACATCTCCGGTGGCCGCCCTGATCTCATCCAACGACTTGCCCTCTTTCACCATGGAAGCGATCTTCGCCCGCTTCTCTTCCGTCGCCTTCAGCACAGCTTGAATGTCCGCCTTGGTCTGGAGATCCCCATGGCACGGAACATACTGGTGAGTTGACATCGCCTGAATCGGCTGCCATAAGTACCTCAACTGGAGGCGACGACTCTGTTGAAGAAATTTATGGCGGCCGCGACACGCGCGACTGTACTTTCGGGTCAGGGGTGGTTTTGAAACGGCGAAGAGATGCCCACTCAGACCGATCGAACTCGTGGGGTGAACGGGCGCCGACCGAACCGGCGTGGGGTGGCCCGCCGCGCTGTGCTCGCGGCTCTGGCCTTGACTGCGGCGGTCGCGGCAGCGTCTGCGGCGCGGGCCACGGGCGCAGCGACAAACGCGCGCCGGTGGCGCTCTGCGCGCGGTGAGAACCTTCCGAGCGGTCCGGGCATGTCGCCGCCGCAGCGCCTCAAGTCTGGGCTCGCATCCCGCTCACGGCGCGCGGGGCAGTTTTGCTGGTTCACGGACGCACCTGGAGCGGCCGGCCAGATTTCGACCTCGATGTGCCGGGGCTGCACCGATCCGTGCTCGAGGCGCTCGAGACGCGCGGCTTTGCCGCCTATGCGGTCGACATGCGCGGCTACGGCGAGACGCCCCGCGACGCGACGGGGTGGCTCACTCCGCGGCGCGCCGCCGCAGATGTGCTCGCGGTTCTGACGTGGATGGCCACTCGCCACCCGGCGTTGCCGCGTCCCGCACTTCTAGGATGGTCGACGGGCGCCGCGGTTGCCCACCTTACGGCCGCGACGTCGCCGACGCGCCTGTCGGCGCTCATTCTCGCCGGCTACGCTCCCGATCCGAAGGGCGTGATCGCTCCGGTCGCGGGGCCCGCCGTGCCCCTCAAGCAGCGGAACACGCGCGCGGGCGCTGCGAGTGACTTCATTTCGCCGAGGGTGACGCCGCCGGTGGTCGTCAGAGCGTTTGTCGACACCGCCATCAAGACCGATCCGACTCTTGCGGACTGGCGCAACGAAGAGCAGTTCATCTGTGATTCGTCACGAGTGTCGGCGCCGACGCTGGTGATGTACGGCGAACGCGATCCGAATATCGAGGTCAGGGACGCAGGCAATTTTTTCGCCGGTCTCGCGACTCTGGACAAGCAGCTCGTCGTCTTTCCCGGCGCCGATCACTGTGCGCACCTCGAAAACACCCACGACGCGTGGGTCTCGGCCGTCGTCACCTTCCTGAACCGCTACGCCGTATCCGGCCGTTAGCCTCTTTCATCACGAAGGATAATTGCTCATGCAGTGGCGCGACGCTGAGAAGGATGACGACGAGTCCAAGGGCTCCGATGCCGAGAAATTCGAGTGCCTGATGTGCGGTCAAAAGGTGCTGGTGAGCGCGTCGACGATGATGGGCGGCCGCCGATTGTGTTTGGATTGCGCCGCCAGTTGGTACGAGGACGAGGACCCCGATGAGCCGTCCCCTCCCCGCTGATGGCAGTTCAACCCCGACGTGATGTCCGGCTTCAAACTCAGACGCCGACCGAAACCAGCGGCTCGTGACGCACGCCGAAATTCACCGAGCGGGCAATGAAGCAGAGGCCATGCGCCTTTTCATGAATCGCCAGCGCCGCGTCTACGCGATCCGGCTCCAAGATCGTCACCCGCGGTCTGAGGACAACTTCGGTGAACTGCCCCGACCCGTCCGCATTCTCGGTCAGAACCCCCTCGGCAATGTCCACGTACTCGGTAACGGTGATCCCTGCTTCCGCGCACAGATGAAGCACCCAGAGCATGTGACACGCCGATAGCGCTCCGACCAGCAATTCCTCCGGGTTGTAGCGCGTGCGATCACCACGAAATGCCGGATCCGACGAAGCGAGGATCGGCGCCGACTTGACAGGAGTGCTGATGTGGTGGTCTCGACTGTACGCTCGATACCCACTGGTGCCCGTCCCCAGATTTCCAGCCCATGTTGTGACCGTCTCGTACCGGTGTGTCGCTGCCATGACTGCGCCTACGGCTTGGACGCCTCGAAGCGAATCTGCTTCAGCATCTCGATGTCGATCGTGAGCTCTGACTTGCCCGCCGGGAACTGGTTCGCGAGCAGAATGTACGCGAGATAGTCGGCCGACTGCTGCCGGCTCAGCGACCCGGGGTCATCGTTGGGCATATCCTTGTTAATGAGCTCGAACAAGTCGCCGATCGTTTTGCCGTTCCATTTCGCGGTAAACACAGGACCCGTCAGCGCTGCCGCCGAGTCGCCCTCGAAGTCCGCGCCGTGGCACGGCACGCACAGGCCTGAGCGCAAGGCGCCGCGCCTTGCCTGCTGCGCTGTGTACACGCCGTCCCAAACCGAACGCGACAATTGCGGCGATGATGTCGCCGGCGAGAGTTGGGCCGGCCGAGCCGGTTCCCACGCCCGAAGCGGGCCGATGCCCAGAACCAGCACCGCCACGATGACGATTCCGAACTTCATACGGCCTCAGTCGCGCAGTCGCGCCGATGTCGCGAAAAGGATCCCCTACAGCAGCCGGCAATACGTGTTGAAGAATTCCTGCGTCAGGCTCCAGGCCTGCGCGGCAGCGGCGGCCTGGTAGCTCGGGCGCGCATCGCAGAAGAACCCATGATCGGCATCCGAAAAGACTACATCGACGAAGACCTTGTCTGCCTCACGCACGCCTTGAACGACCGCCTTTCGCTGCTCCTCCGAAATGTGCTGGTCGCGGCCGCCCCAGAAAAACAACATCGGTCCCGACAGGCGCCCGGCGCGGCCGAGAAGCGGCGGGATATGTCCGCCGTAGTATGACGCCGCCGCCTTGAGCGGCACGACCGAATTGGCGAGGAATGCGACGCGCCCGCCGAGACAGTACCCGACGGCCGCCGCGTTGTCGGCCACCTGTTCGCGCTCGAGCCATCCAAACGCCGCACGCACGTCCTGTTCGAGCCCCTGCTCGGTGAGCGCCTGCATATGCGGCATGACCGCCGCAAAATCGGAGTACTTCCCATCGAAGCCCGGTGCGGTCCTGTGATAAAGCTCGGGCGAAATCGCGCTGAACCCGGCATCGGCATACCGCTCGGTGACGTCCCGAATGTGCGCGTTCACTCCGAACGCTTCCTGGAAGACCAGCAGCCCGCGTCGTGGTTTGCTCTCGGGGCGCGCCACCCACGCTCGCATCGTCGTCCCATCGCCGGCCTGCAGGTCGACCCATTCGGATCGAATGCTCATCGAACTCCTCGCTGACGCGGAAAGTGGCGCTAGCGCCTTCTCTCGAACACCATCTTGAGCGTGTCGACCTCGGCCTGCAACTGGGCGAGCCTGGTGAACTGCACATCAAGATCCCTGCGGTTGGCGCGCGCCTGCGCGTTGAGATCGTCAATGACCACGCGGAGCCGCCGGTTCGTGCGCCGCTCGCGCAGCAGCTCTATTCTGAGCGTGTTTACTGACGACCTTCTGGCCATGCTGGTGGCGAAGGCGTATTCTATCCGCTGCGCGCATTTCGTCAAGACCGCAAACGCAGTCGTTTCAGACAGTTTCGAGCATTTAGCTGAGGACTTCGGATCGTTCCACTTCTGGCGCGCTTCGTTCGGCGTCGTTCTGTGCCCGTAGTCTCCGCCGCTCTTCTCGGCCTGCGGCTTCGTCGACGTACGACAGCGCCGGCAAACGTGCTCGCATCGCAGCAGCGCCGCAAGACCGCGTCCTCTCCCGCCGGCGCGGTCTCGTGCAATGCGAAGAAGACCGTACAACGATCACCCCTCCGCCAAGGCGAAGATAATCCGAAGGAACGAGCGACGCGCGGTCGCTGCTCCTGATGGGGTTGCGGGCGCTGCTGGTCTAGCTCTTGCTATCAGTGCTCTGTGGAAACACCTGATGCAACCTTCCGCGTCTTCGTGCTTTCGTGGTTGCATTACAGCGCCCAAAAGGAGGCCTCAATGATTCGTCGATTAATCATGATGGTCGCGCTTGCCGCGAGCGCCGGAGGGTATGCGCTGGCCGCGGAACGAGCGACCTTCATCCTGACCGACGGAGAGCGTAAGAGTGGCGCCGTCGTGTTTCATACGGACTCACCCCAGAACCTCATCAATACGCAACCGATCGTCATGCCCACCGACGGCCGCCTAATGCTCGGCGTAAACGACAACGACTGGAGCGATAACAGCGGGTTCTTCTCGGTCGTCGTTACGAAGTCGTAGGAGGGGCGGGCGCGGCGGCACTCCTTCCCCACCGACCGATGAAAAACCCCTTCGTCCTGCTGTTCAAAAAGCGCGCGCCTGCGGCCGAAAAACCACTGCGCGATGAGCTGCTGAGCATCGAGCGGCTGGAGGAGCGTGCGAAGGCGCTGGCCGCGAGGTTCACCGTCGCTCCAACGGCCCGGCGGCGGGCAGGGCGGAGCGTCTTCCCTCGTTTCGACGACAACGTGCGCGTGCTGGGCGTGGCATATCGCGCGCTGGCAGACGATGTTCATCAAGGAAAGTTTGTCACGCCAGCGGCCGAGTGGTTCCTCGATCACTTCCATCTCGTGACGTCGGAAGTCCTCGGCATCCGCCAGAATCTGCCGCGCGAGTACTATCGCCAACTGCCCAGATTGGCCTCGCGCGAGTTCGCTGGCTTCGCCCGCGTCTACGCCATGGCGCTGGAGCTCATCCGGCACAGCGACAGCCGGTTGGACCGATCGCAGCTGCTGCGCTTCCTGAATAGCTATCAGTCGGTGACGCCGCTGACAATCGGTGAGCTCTGGGCCTGGCCAAGCGTCCTGAGGTTGGCCCTCATCGAAAATCTCAGACGGCTTGCGGAAGAGATCCTCGAGTCGCGCAGCGCGCGAAAGACCGCCGACGCCATCGTGTCGGAGTTCGAGGCTGCCAGCGTTCCTCCACCACTGCCCGCGTCGCTCGACACAGCGTGCGTGGTTCACCTCCTCCAACACGTGCGCGAATACGGCCTCCGCCTTTCCCCGATCCGCGCTGTAGTGGAAGAACATCTGGCTGCTCACCAGATGACCGCGGAGGATGCCATTCGCACCGAGCACCAGCGCCAGGCGACGGCGCAGGTGTCGGTGGCCAACGTTGTGACCAGCCTACGTTTGTGTTCGACCCTCAACTGGCGCCAGTACTTCGAAACGGTGAGTCTGGTCGAGCACGTGCTCCAGCGCGATCCGGCGGGCGCGTACGGCGCCATGGACTTCCTGAGCCGCGACCACCAGCGCCAGGTTGTCGAGGAGCTTGCGGCGCCGACGGGAGAAGCTCAGGTGCGCGTCGCTCTACGAGCGATCGAGAGCGCACAGCAGGCGGCGGAAGTCGGCTCGATGACCGATCGCGCCGCCCACGTCGGGTATCACCTCGTTGGCGACGGCTCGCGAGACCTCGAGCTCGATGTGGGCTATCGGCCGGGCGTCTGGAAGCGGGCGAAGCGGTTCGTCCTGCGCCACCCCACCGCCGTCTACCTTGGCTCCGTCGCCCTGGTCGCAGCCGCCCTGAGCGGTCTCGAACTGGCGTACTTGCGCAAGCAGCTCGGCGAGCTCAGGTTGATGCACATCTGGATCGCGCTGCTCCTCCTGGTGCCCGCGAGCGAAGTGGCGATCATGCTCATCCAGCGTCTCGTCGCCGCTCTCATCCCGCCGCGCCGGCTTCAGCGCATGGAGTTCCTGGGAGCTATCCCGGAACACGCGCGGACGATGGTGATCGTGCCCACGCTGCTGACGACGGTTTCCGAAACGCGAGATCTGCTCGAACGCCTCGAGGTCATGGCCATTGGGAATCTGGATCCACAGATTCACTTTGCGATTCTCAGTGATTTCGCGGACGCTTCTGCGCCCGAGCTGTCAGAGGACCAGGCGGTTCTCGACGCGGCGCGGACCGGTGTCGAGGAGCTCAACGTCCGATTGGGCAACGGCCACGCGAATCGCTTTTTCCTCTTCCATCGGGTGCGACGGTGGAACGAGCAAGAGCAGACATGGATGGGCTGGGAGCGCAAGCGCGGGAAGCTCGAGGAATTCAACCGCCTTCTGCGAGGCGCGAAGGACACCAGTTTCGCCGTTCGAGTCGGCGATCTCAGCATCCTTCCATTCGTACGGTACTGCATTACCCTCGATTCCGACACGCGGCTTCCGCGCGACACCGCCAAAAAGCTCATTGGCATCATCTGCCACCCGTTGAATCGGCCCCAGGTCGATCCGGCCAGTGGCCGAATCACGAAGGGTTACGGTCTTCTCCAGCCTCGGGTCAGCGTGACCATGGCGAGCGCCGCGGGCTCGCTCTTCGCTCGCATTTATGCGGGCCACACCGGCGTCGACCCCTACACAACCGCCGTGTCGGACGCGTATCAGGATCTGTTCGACGAGGGGATTTTCACGGGCAAGGGTCTCTACGACGTCGATGCCTTCATGGCGGCCCTCGCCGGACGCGTACCCGAAAACGCGATTTTGTCTCACGACCTGTTCGAAGGGCTCTACGCCAGGACCGCGCTGGTTTCCGACGTCGAGGTGGTCGACGAGTATCCGGTGAGCGTCCTCGCGCACGCACGGCGCCAGCACCGCTGGGTCCGGGGCGACTGGCAGATTCTGCTCTGGCTGTTTCCGTGGGTTCCCACCCGCGGTTCCGGTCTCGTGCGCAACTGTCTTCCTCTGATTTCACGGTGGAAAATTCTCGACAACCTTCGGCGCAGCCTGATGGCTCCGGCGACCGTCGCCTTGCTGTTTCTAGGATGGACGTGGCTGCCGGGAAGCCTGATGGTATGGACCGGCGTGGCCCTGTCTGCGCTGACGTTTCCTCTTGTCCTGGCGCTCGTCGAGGCGGTGGCTGGTCCGAGACCCTGGCAGCCGTGGCGCGTGGTGCTGCGCTCTCTGCTCGAAGACGTGGACACCGCCCTTGCACGCGCAACGCTGCAGCTCACCTTCGTCGCCTACCACGCGTTTGAGATGACGCATGCGATCGTCCTGACGCTGGTGCGCATCTCGGTGACCCGTCGCCGGCTGCTCGAATGGCAGACGGCCGCCAGTACGGCGCGCGCCGCGGGCGCGGCAAAACGACTGGGCGCACGGTCGTTTCTGATGAGCATGGTGTCGAGTCCGACGCTCGCCGCCGCCGGGCTGGCGGCGGTGTCGCTGGCACGACCGCGCGCGCTGCACGCGGCACTCCCAGTGATTCTCTTGTGGGCAGCCGCTCCGCTCATCGCGTTCAGGCTCAGCCAGCCAGTGAGCCGGCGACGGCCCGACCTCGAGGCGGCGGACCGCCGGTTCCTTCGCCGGGTCGCCCGCAAAACGTGGCGTTACTTCGAGACGTTCGCGGGGCCCGCCGACCACGCGCTGCCGCCGGACAATTTCCAGGAAACGCCGCGGCCGACCGTGGCTCATCGCACGTCACCCACCAACATCGGCATGGGGCTTCTCGCGACACTTTCTGCTCACGATCTGGGGTTCATCCGAACCGAGGAACTCGCCGAGCGAATCGATGCCACGATATCCACCATCGAGGGCATGGAGCGGTTCGAGGGTCACCTGCTCAATTGGTACGACACGAGCAGTCTCGCGCCGCTCGCGCCCCGTTACGTCTCCGCCGTCGACAGCGGCAACCTCGCGGCGGCGCTGCTGACATTGGCCAACGGGCTTCGCCGACTGAAGCAACAACCCCAGTCGGCCGCGCAACTCTGCGCCGGACTCGAGGACACTGCGGGTATGCTTCGCCTGGCGCTGGTCGCGCCGATGGGCGGCGCCAGCGCAGCAGAAGGCGCGAGCCGGTTGATGCAGGAAGTCGAGGCCATTGAAAACATCCTGACGGGCCCGGCCGAAGCTCGAGATAAGCTCGCGCGGCTCGGCGAGCGCGTCCCTCAGCTCGTCACGGCCAAAGAGAGTTTGAAAGGCCCTTCCGGCTCGAGCGACGATGAAATCGACTACTGGGCCAGTCGATTGGCACAGGATATTGCCGCCGCGAGCGATGACACGGCCGATCTTCTCGACAATGTCGCCGACCGGGCGGTCGCCTTCGCAGACGGAATGAATTTCCGGCTTCTGTACGACCGAGAGCGAAGTCTCTTTTCGGTCGGCTATCGCCTTACGGATGCGGATGGCCCGGGCCAACTCGACACGGCGTACTACGATCTGCTCGCCTCCGAAGCGCGGCTGGCAAGCTTTGTCGCGATTGCCAAAGGCGACTTGCCCGAAATGCACTGGTTCCATATGGGAAGGCCAGTCACGAGCGTCGAAGGTGTCCCCACGCTGCTGTCGTGGGGCGCCACGATGTTCGAATACTTGATGCCTCTTCTGGTCATGCGGCGCTATTCCGATACCCTGCTCGACGAAACGTGCCGGATGGCCGTCCGCCGCCAGATCAAGTATGGCGCCAGCCGAAACGTGCCCTGGGGCATTTCAGAATGCGCGTACAACGTTGTCGACGGCCATAGCACGTACCAGTACAAAGCCTTCGGCGCGCCGGGCCTGGGGCTCAAGCGCGGTCTTGGGGACGAGCTGGTCGTCGCGCCCTACGCCAGCGCGCTGGCGACGATGATTGAGCCTGTGGCGGCCGTGCGAAACTTGCGCCGCTTGAGCGCTGAGGGCCTTGACGGTCCCTATGGATACTACGACGCGATCGACTACACGCGGCGCAAGCACGACGGGACCGAACGTGTCCCTGGGAACGACGATCGGGACTCCACTGGCGTCGTCGTCCGAACCTTCATGGCACATCATCAAGGTATGACCTTGGTATCGATCGCCAATGCGCTCGGAATTCCGATGGCCGAACGCTTTCACGCAGACCCTCGCGTGCAGGCGACAGAGTTGCTGTTGCAGGAACGGGTGCCGCGGCGCGTGGTTGTGACGCAGCCGAGACCGCTCGAAGAAACACGAGTCGCTCCGGTCACCGTGGAGACGGAGCGCCGTTATCGTTCGCCGAACACGCATGTTCCGCATGCGGCGTTTCTGTCAAACGGCAACTACATTGCGGTCGTGACCAATGCCGGAGGCGGCGCGAGTTTTTGCCGGAGCCGCGCGGTGACGAGAAGCCGCCCTGATGCGACGTGCGATCCGGGAAGCCAGTTCATTTACCTGCGCGACGTTCGGAGCGGATCGGTCTGGTCGGCCACCTACCATCCCATTCGAAAAGAGGCGGACGAATACCTGGTGAGCTTCGCACCCGAGAAGGCGACCTTCCGTCGTCGCGACTACGGCATTTCCACCCAGCTGGAGATTGCGGTCTCCACCGAGGACGACGTCGAGGTCCGTCGGCTGGCGATCACCAACAACAGCGATCGCCCGCGCGAGATCGAGGTCACCAGCTATGCGGAGATTGTGCTCGCCACGCCGGCCTCCGACGTTGCCCATCCCGCATTCGGGAAGCTGTTCGTCGAAGCGGAATATCGGCCGGAATGCGGGGCGCTTCTCTGCCGCCGGCGTCCCCGAGGCCCCGAGGATGAAGAAGTGTGGGCCGTGCACGTGATGAGCCTGGAAGGACGGGCCCAAGGTCCGGTGGAATGGGAGACCGATCGCGCACGTTTCCTGGGCCGCGGGCGGGGACCGGACCTTCCCCAGGCGATGGACGGACGGTCGCTCACCGGGACGACAGGGGCGACGCTCGACCCGATCGTCAGCCTGCGACAACGCGTGCGAGTGGCCCGTGGTGGCATCGTTAGGATGTCGTTCGCAACGGGGGTGGCGTCGAACCAGGAAACCGCGCTGGCCCTCGCCCAGAAGTACCGCGATCCAAGTGCGGCAGCCCGAACCTTCGCGCTGACGTTCACGCGGGCGCAGAGCGATCTGCGCCATCTGCGAATCTCCAGCAACGAAGCGCTCCTTTACGAACGGCTGGCGTCACGGGTGCTGTACGTGGACGGGTCGCTCCGTGCAAGCCCTGAGGTACTGGCCAACAACGCGCTCGGCCAGGAAGCCCTGTGGGCGTACGGCATCTCTGGCGACCTGCCGATCGTCCTGGTTCGAGTCGCCGAAGAGAATGCCCTTGGCCTCATCCGCCAGGTCCTGGAAGCGCAGGGATACTGGCGGCTGAAGGGTCTGAGCGCGGACGTTGTCATCCTGAATGAGCATCCTGTCGGCTATCTCGACGAGACCCACGCGCACATCACGGCCCTGCTCGACAACGGCCCATGGAGCACGTGGAAAGACCGCCCGAGTGGAGTGTATCTGCTGCGCGGCAACCGGATGACTGAGAGCGAGCGTACACTTCTTGCCAGCGTCGCCCGTGCGGTACTGAGCGGAAACCGCGGCACTCTGGCCAACCAGATCGATCGACCTTATCCCGAACGGCGGAAGGTCGTCCTCGAAAAATTCCCCGCGCCACTCGGCTCGCGTCTTTCGTCGATCCGGTCTGTCGCGCAGGCGGAAGTTGAGATTCCTCCGCAGATTCTCGGCAACGGCCTCGGAGGCTTCTCGGTCGACGGCCGTGAGTACGTCGTTGTCCTCGAAGGCGCCGGCGAGACGCCTTTGCCGTGGGCCAACGTCATCGCCAACCCGACATTCGGAACCATCGTCACCGCGTCGGGATCGGCGTTTACGTGGGCCGAAAACAGCCGGGAAAACCGGCTCACGCCATTTTCGAACGATCCCGTCACCGATCCAAGCGCGGAGTGCATGTTCGTCCGTGACGACGAGACGGGAGAGGCGTGGTCGCCAACGCCAGGCCCGTTGCCTCGGAACCGCACGAGCGGGCGTTTTGTGATTCGCCATGCCGCCGGCTCGTCCAGTTTCGCGCGCTTCACAAACGGCATCGGCCACCAACTCCAGATCTTTGTGGACAGCAGCGACCCCGTGAAATTCTCGCTGCTCACACTGACCAATCAGGGCGATTCAGTCCGCCGTCTGAGCGTGTTCGCCTATAACGAATGGTGGCTGGGACCGCCACGGGCCGACCAGCAGCTTCACGTGGTGACCGAAACCGACGCCGAGTCCGGAGCGCTCCTCGCCAGGAACGCGCACAATCAGGAATTTGCCGGCCGGATCGCGTTCGCGTATGCGAGCGATCGCTTCAAATCCTCGACTGGCGATCGATTGTCTTTTCTCGGCCGCAACGGCTCATTGGCCGCACCCGCGGCTCTTCGGCACGAAGTACTCTCGGAGCGCTTTGGGGCGGGGCTCGATCCCTGTGCCGCCCTACAGGTCTCCATCACGCTGGAGCCGGGAGAAAGCCGCCGTCTGGTCTTTCTTCTGGGCCAGGGCCGCGGCTTGGGCGAAGTTCGGGCGTTGGTGAACCGACATGGCCATGTGACCGCAGCCGACGCCGCGCTGGACGCTGTGCGCCGATCGTGGAACGAGATGCTCGACGCCGTTCAAGTGCGAACCCCCGACGATTCCTTCGATTTGATGATGAACCGGTGGCTCTTGTATCAGACGGTGAGTTGTCGGCTGTGGGCTCGTTCCGCGTACTACCAACCAAGCGGCGCGTTCGGATTCCGCGACCAGCTTCAGGACGTCATGGCCCTCTGGCCGGCACAGGTCGATCTCCTGAGAGAACACCTGCTACGTGCGGCGGGCCGGCAGTTCGTGGAAGGCGATGTCCAGCACTGGTGGCACGAACCGAGCGGCCGGGGGCTTCGGACTCGATGCTCCGACGACCTGCTGTGGCTTCCGTATGCGGTGGCTCATTACGTCCAGACGACGGGTGACACCCGGCTGCTGAACGTGCAGGTGCCCTTTCTCGAAGCGTCACCGCTCGCCGCAGGCGCGCAGGAGGCGTATCTGCTGCCGCGCGTCTCCAGCGAACAAGGATCGGTGTTCGAGCATTGTCTGCGTGCCATCGACAAAGGCCTGACGGCCGGCGCCCACGGCCTGCCGCTGATTGGCAGCGGCGACTGGAACGACGGCATGAACAGGGTCGGCCGAGCCGGTCACGGAGAGAGCGTCTGGCTCGGCTTCTTTCTGCACTCCGTTCTCACGCAGTTCGCCCCCTTGTGCGAAGCCCAGGGAGATCGGGCCCACGCGGAGCGATATCGTAACGAGGCCCGCCGTCTCGGAACCATGCTGGAGTTGTGCTGGGACGGAGAGTGGTATCGCCGTGCCTATTACGACGATGGCACGCCGTTGGGCTCCGCACAAAACAGCGAGTGCAAGATTGACTCGATCGCACAGTCGTGGGCGGTGCTCTCTGAGGCCGTGCCCTTGCGCTTCGCAGAACGTGCCATGGACGCCGTGCAGGCACAGCTGATCAGCCGAAGCTCGCGGACGTTACGGCTGCTGACTCCTCCATTCGATCACACCGATCAGGATCCCGGGTACATCAAGGCCTATCCGCCTGGTGTCCGCGAAAACGGGGGGCAATACACACATGCGGCCGTGTGGGTGGTCATCGCCGCAGCTCGGCTCGGGAATGG
>QHWL01000277.1:18164-18622 GCA_003222555.1 Acidobacteriota bacterium
ATCGACCCCTGCGTGCCGTCGTCCTGGAACGAATACTCGATCGTCTGGCGCGTGGGCAGCGCGCGGTACGAAGTCTCCGTTTCAAATCCTGAGCACCGCTGCCGGGGGATCGCAGAGGCGGAGCTGGATGGCGCGTTGGTCGACCCTCGCGCGATTCCGCTGGTGGACGACGGCGACGCGCACAGCGTTCGCCTGGTATTGGGGGATCCGAAACCGTCGGCCGCAAAGCAGGCGCCACTCAATTCGGTTGGCGCTACCCCGTCGGGGGCGGAGATTCAGGCTTCCGCGCGTGTGTCGCGCTGATTGTCGGCCTCGCCTGCCTCGGTCTTGTCTTTCGCTTTCTTGCCGGTGTCGGTCTGCTTCCAGTCGCACTCAAAGGAAGAGTTTTCCCTATTTAACCCCCACCTCGAGACCGATAGTCCAGATCGAACCGTCGGAGTGCGTCCGGCTGGGTTGCC
>QHWL01000278.1 GCA_003222555.1 Acidobacteriota bacterium
GCGCCGTCCGGCATGACCGTGACCGTTGCCGGAACCAACCTTACGACCTCCGTTGACGTCCTGGGTCAGTTCCAGCTCGCAGGCGTTCCATCCGGAAACGTGCAACTGGAGTTCAAAGACGGGAGCGTCAGCGCCAGCGTGCAGCTCTCGAACGTGGGCGAGGAGGAGCTGGTTCAGATCCAGGTGTCCGTCAGCGGGACAGCCGCCACGATCGTAAACGAAGTCCGAACGAGCGGAAAAGTGAGGCTGTGCCATGTCACCGGCAACGGCTCGTACCACTTGATTGAGGTGAGCGTCAGCGCGGAACCCGCGCATCGGGCCCACGGTGACGGAGCCGTTGGCGATCGCGTCCCGGCCGATCCGACCAAAGTCTTCGATGCGAACTGCCAGGCAGTCGCAGCAACGGCCGCGGCTGTCCGGATCAAAAAGTCCACCAATGGACAGGATGCCGACGAGGCGCCAGGACCGACCATCGTGGTCGGCAGCCCGGTCGCGTGGCAGTACGTCGTTACCAATACCGGCCAGGTTGGCCTGACCAATGTGGCTGTTGCCGATGATAAGGGCGTCGTTGTCAGCTGCACCAGCACGACTCTCGCCGTCGGCCAGTCGATGACCTGCACGGGATCCGGTGTCGCGACCTTAGGCCAGTACACAAACGTCGGAACGGTGACGGCAAACTCGGTCGCCGGTCCCGTCAAAGACTCAGATGCGAGCCACTACCTCGGACAGCTACCCGGTCAAGTAGAGGGACGGAAGGTGCAGATCTGCCATCGCACCGGCAACGGGCAATACCATCTGATTGAAATCAGCATTAACGCCGAACCCGCTCACAGAGCGCACGGCGACGCCAAGGTCGGGGAACCGGTTCCGGGCAGTCCCGGAAAGGTGTTCACTGCCAGTTGCGGCGTTTCGTAGGAGTTCTTGATCGATTGCGCGCTCAGCGATCGGTCTCAATCCAGGGCGGCAGGGCCTGCGGACACGGGGCTTCGATGAGGGTGGGAGCATCGTGCTCGAGCGCCGCAGCCACCGCGTCGGGAACCTTCTGCACCGAGTCGACCCGGCACCCCCGTGCGCCAAAGGCTTCGGCATAACGCACAAAATCGGGGCTCCGCAGGTCGCCGCCAAGGGATCGGCCCGGGTGGCGATAGCTTTGGTCCGCCTTGATCGTGCCGTAGGCGTCGTCGTTGAAGACCACCGCGACAACGGATGCGCGCTCCTGCACGGCCGTCGCCAGTTCATGGCCGCTGAAGAGAAAGCTACCGTCTCCGCAAAGCGCCACCACCGGCACGGCGGGGCGCGCCAGCTTGGCGCCAATGGCCGCCGGCAGCGCAAACCCGAGGCACCCAAAGCCAATCGGGTAATGAAAGGTACGCGGCCGTCGGCAGATGAACGCGCCGGCCCCCCAACATGCGATGCCGTTGATGTCGTTGAACAGGAGCGATTCGTCCGGAAGGACTCGACGGAGTCCTTCGAGCGTGGCCACAGCGTCGGGGGCGCGACCGCGGATGGCGGCACGCCGTCGCTCACGAACAACGATGACATCCAGCCACGGGCGCCGGGCGCCGGCATCCCGATCGCCAAACTGGGCGACGAGCGCCTCTGCCACCTGCGTCGCGTCACCGATGATCCCGATGCTTACGGGTGTATGTTTTCCGATCTCGGTCGGGTCGATGTCCACGTGAACGACTCGACCGCTGATCTGGCGTGTCCACCAACTGGTCGTGAGAGGCCCGAAGCGCACGCCAATCGCAAAGATGCAGTCGGCCTGCTCCAGTGCTTCCCGCCCGAGCTGGTGCACCATCCACCCGTCGCCGAGCGAAAGCGGGTGGTCCTCGGGGATGATGCCCTTGCCGGAATTCGTCATGACGACAGGAATCGAAAGCCGATCGACCAGCTCCCTCAGCGAGTCGGCGGCCCTCCAGGCACCGCCACCCACCAACAGCAGCGGCCGGCTGGCCGCCATCAATGCCTCGGCCGCGCGACGTACATCTGCATGCGGGGGCGCGCCCGACGGGCATGGGCTCCTATCGGCCTGATGCGCAAAGACCGTCGAATCAACCTTCGCGCTGAGCAGGTCCATGGGCAGGTCCACATAGCACGGCCGCGGTCGGCCCGTTTCGAAGCGGCGGAAGGCCTCATCCACCGCTCGACCGATCTCCTCGACTCGCGCCGGCCGGACGCCCCACTGGGTGACGGATCGGAGAACGGCTTCCACGTCACGCAGTTGATGGAAATCTTCACGGTCCACGTTAACCGTGCCGCTGGGGAGCTGGCTGGCGAGCAAGAGCACAGGAGACGAGTCGGCGTACGCCTCCCCAATCGCTGTCAGCGCGTTGGTCACGCCGGGACCCGGAACCGTCAGACACACTCCGGGTCGGCCTGTCGCGCGGGCGTAACCGTCGGCCATATGGCCGGCGCCGCGCTCGTCGCGAGTCGTCACGACACGAATTGCGCGCTCGTCCACAAGGGCGTCGTAGATCGCCAGGTTATGGATGCCCGGGATGCCGAAGATGGTGTCAACCCCATGGGCTTTCAATGTTTCGACGAGCAGCTGTGCGCCGGTCCGCATCGTTAGAGGGCCTCGACCGCAGCGGGCGCTGTCAGCCCCGCAAGCCGCCGCACGTAAGCCGTCGCCGGACGGCCGTCGTAGCTGCGGAGCACCATCATTTTCTCCGCCTCGAGCGATCCTTCCGCGTGGACGGCGAGTACCTCCTGATAGGCGCCGAACCCGGACGCGACGAGATCCTTCACCAGCATCAACGCCTTCAGGCGTTCGCGGCCGCCGACGCCATGGCCCGCGTAGTATTTCTCGTAGTAGCGCGCGGTCTCTTCTTTTTCCAGATCTTCGGCGCCCGGGCCGGTCACAAGGGATCCGCCGGCGATATCCTGCACGTGCCGGATCGCTTCGTGATAGCCGTGCGCGAAATGGTACTTGGCCATGTTCACGTACAACGGATCCGGTACCAGGAGGCCCGCCTCGCGTGGTTTCGCGACCATTGCCGCGTAACGGGTGAGTCCCCGCAGCGTCTCGGCATAGCTGATGAGCTGCACGAGCTTTTCGCGCACATGGCCCGCCTTGGCCACGCCGTTGACCTCCGCCATCATCATGGCGGACCCGACGAGCGCATCAACCAGCGGCAGCTTATAAGAGATGGCGGTGAAGCGGTGGTGCTCCACGAACGCGAGGGCCAGAGGCCCGGCAAACTCGGATTCACCGCACAGGAAGACACGTTCCCAGGGGACGAACACATTATCGAAGACGGTGGTCGTCTCCATCATCTTGTGGCGCGCGCTGATCGGATGTTCCACGACGGATCCCTGCGCGGCCGTCGAATCGTAGGCGGACGCCAGCAGCACGAGCCCGGGCGTGTCGAGCGGAATGGCAAAGCTCACCGCATAGTCGCGGTCCGCCTGGCCCAGAGCTCGCGTGGGCAGCACGATCAACTCGTTCGCGTTGGTGCTGACCGAGGTATGCGCTTTCGCGCCCCGGACGACGATGCCGTCGCTTCGCCGTTCGACGAGGTGCACGTGGAGGTCGGGGTCGGCCTGGGCCGACGGTGCCAGCGAGCGGTCGCCCTTGACGTCTGTCTGTGCCACCGCGACCGCCAGATCGTTCGTGCAGCAATAGTCTCGGAATGTTCGGACGCGCCGGACGTACTCGGTGCCGTGTTTTTCGTCGACCGAAGCGGCGACGCGCAATAACCCGCACAGCGCGTCGCTGCCGATTTCCTTGATCAGCACGACCAACGTCCCGCCCTCAGCGGTCGCCAGTTCGATGAGCGCGCTGCGTTGCAAGAGATCCTCCGGGGTGCGGGGAATCTGGTAGTAGCGCGAGTAGTCGCCGCCGCCGTCGTTCACGACGCAGAGCGACCGATGACTGGGGTCCTCGGCGAGGCGATAATCGATGGCCGCGTGGTTGACGGCGACCGAGATCACGGGATGGGTGGTCACGTCCGCCACCTGCTGCCCGCGGAAATAGACCGTGCGCCGGTCCCGCAGACTCTGAATGTACTGTTCGGCTGTTCTCAGCGCCATCGGAATAGGCTCCTCTAGTACTACTTTCCAGTCGGCGAGATGCGCGGCCGAGGACTCCGGCCGGGGAGCTCGAACGTCGCGCGGAAAAACGTCTCCTCCGGCGAGCGCTTCGCAGCCCGCGTCGATTCGGCTGACTTCGCGAAATCGGGCGCCAGGTGCTGCCGCAAATCGTCGGCGCTGGCTCGGCGCCCTGCCTTCAGCACGACGACCGCGAGAGGACGCTCGCCCCATTTCGGATGCGGCACCGCCACGACCGCGGCTTCGGCCACTGCCGGATGGCCCATGAGCGCGTTTTCCAGCGCCACGGATCCGATCCACTCGCCGCCCGATCGAATGAGATCTTTGGATCGATCGCAAATCTCGACGTAGCCGCGCGCGTCGATGGTCACCACATCACCGGTCCGGAACCACCCATCGACAGTCATGCGATCCGAAGCGGCCGGCTCGTTGTAGTACTCGCTGGCGACCGTGGGCCCCCGCACCTCGAGTTCGCCCATCGTCACGCCGTCCCACGGCACCAGCCCCGCGAGGCTGCGCGCCCGAACCTCGAGATAGGGCGCCGGAGTCCCCTGTTTGGCGCGCACATCGTATTGAACGTCCTCGGAAGCCTCGTCCAGATCGGGAGGCAGCCTGCACAGCGTGGCGATGGACGTAGTCTCCGTCATCCCCCACGCCTGCAGCACGCAGACGCCGTACCGTTCCTGAAAGCCGCGTACGAGCGATTTCGGCGCGGCCGATCCGCCGACGACAAGAGCGCGCAGGCTGCTGATGTCGCCGGCCAGCGATCCGCCGGCCAGCGCATGGAGGACGCCGAGCCACACTGTGGGCACACCCGCGCTGACGGTGACACGTTCCGATTCGACGAGCTCCACCAAGCTCTTGGGATCGAGCGAAGCCCCGGGCAGAACGAGCGCCGCGCCCGCCAACGCGGCCGCGTACGGAAGGCACCAGCCGTTGATGTGAAACATCGGTACCACCGCGAGGACGACGTCACGCTGGCCGAGCCCGATGCTGTCGGCAGTGAGCAGATTCAGTGCTTGCAACGCGATTGCCCGATGCGAATAGACGATGCCCTTCGGGAGGCCGGTGGTGCCGGAGGTGTAGCACATCGCGGCAGCGGAACGCTCATCACAGTCGGGATAGTCGAAGCGGTCAGGATCCGCCGATGCGAGCAGTTCCTCATAGGCGATCGCCCGATCGGGAAAATCCGGCAAATCCCCGTTGTCCATCACGATCACATGCCGGACGCAGCTGGGAATCGGCAGCTGCTGGAACTGGGGCAGCAGGCGGCCATCGACCATGATCACTCGGTCATCCGCATGTTCGATGACATGCGCCAGATCGCGGGCGTGGAAGCGAACGTTCAATGTGTGAAGCACGGCGCCCATGGCAGGCACGGCGAAGTACCCTTCCAGGTGACGACGATCGTTGCTGGCCAAGGTTGCGACCCGGTCGCCCGGACGGACGCCGAGGTCTCCGAGAGCGACGGCCAGCTGCTTCGCGCGCCGAAGCATGTCGGCATAGGTGTAGCGATGGATTGCACCGCCATCGCGACTGACGATCGGCCGCCCGCCAAACAGCATGGCTGACCGTCGCATGATCGCCGGCACCGTCAACTGGTAATCCACGTCAGGCGTCGCATGCCTCCTCAAAACAGACCGGCTGGTCGCGAGCGACATCGAGGCGGGTATCTGCCTCTCGCGGCGACTATGATACGCCTCATGCATGTGCATACCCTGTTCGACATGTCGGGCAAGGTCGTCCTGGTGACGGGCGGTTCGCGCGGCCTCGGGCTGGAGATGGCCATCGGGTGTGGCGAGGCTGGCGCCGAGGTGGCTATCACCGCGCGTCGCGAAACGTGGCTGCGCGCGGCCGAAGAAGAGATTCGGGCGCGAGGCATCAACTGCCTCGCGCTGACGTGCGATGTTTCCCAGCCTGATGAGGTGAACGCCACTGTCGCGACGGTTCTGGAGCGCCTTGGCCGCGTCGATGCGCTGGTGAACAATGCCGGCATCAGCTGGGGTGCGCCCGCGGAGACGATGCCGGTGGAGAAATGGAGGGACGTCCTCGCCACGAACGCGACAGGCTGTTTCCTCATGTCGCAGGCGGCGGGACGGGAAATGATTCGCGCCGGCGGCGGATCCATCATCAACATTGCGTCGGTGTCCGGACTGATGGGCACGGCTCCCGAGGTTCTCGACGCCGTTGGGTACGCCGCCAGCAAGGGGGCGATCATCAGCCTGACGCGCGACCTCGCCGTGAAGTGGGCGCGGTACGGCGTGCGCGTCAACGCCGTCGCGCCGGGATTCTTCGAGACACGGATGTCTGAAGGCGTGGTGAAGAAGGCCGGTCACACCATCGAGCAGATGACACCACTGGGCCGAATCGGCGGTCCCGGCGAGTTGAAGGGGGTCGTGCTCTTCCTTGTCTCGGCGGCGTCGAGTTACATCACGGGCCAGGTGCTGGCCGTGGACGGAGGCATGACGGCAGCGTGATTCGGTCGCAGTAAATCCGTCAACTTGACTGGGATTGAGCGGGCATTGTCGATCGGCTTGCGCGTTCCTCAACGGGAGGGATGGCAGCGCCGTTCGCTCTCAGAACGGAGACAAAGTTCGCCACCACGGCGGATTCCAGCCGTAAGGCCATCATCAAGCGCCGGCATCGAAGGTCTGCCATTGGTCTCATTCTTGCTGTCCCCGAAGGCGTGTCGTCAAGGCTGGATCGTCCGAGCACACGAACTGAGATTCTGGTTGGACGCTCCCTCGCGATGTGTGTCCATCCCTACGCGGCGTGGCGGTCGCATTCGGCTCGCGGACGGCTGCTCGTTTTCGCTGCCTATCTCGGCGCGAGCTACGTCCTGATCCTCGGCGGGCTGCTCGTGTCGTTCTGACGCTTCTCACTCAACGGCGCTTCGATTTGTTGCACGACGAGATCGTGCAGAAGCGGAAGACTGACGCGGCTGTGGCGGCAGCGTGGAAACGGGCGAGACGACATAGCACGCCCACCGCGCTGTTGACCTGCGTGTCAACTTCGATTCAGCCGGCCCAGCAAGGAGCATCATTCATGGCCAGTCGCGCGAAACTCATGTTCGCCGCTCTGCTCCTGCCGTTCGGATTCACGCTGGCGACGAGCGGTCAGCGATTCGTCATTCCTCCCGAGTGGCATCAGCCGCTCAATCAGCAGGAACTCGCCTTTGCGGACCGCGTCACCGTTGCTCTGAAGCGTTCGGCAGATTTTCCGAAGATCGCGAAGTATCGCATTGGTCCGGGCGCCCCACGCGCAAAGCAAATCAACGCATGGGAACGGAACATGGAGATCTGGGTACCGGTTGAGATGTTCCGATTCGTAGCCAGCGACCCCACGATGCTTGGATTTCTGCTCGCGCATGAAGCAGGGCATGCGAAGCAGGAAGAAATCTACGGGCGGAGTTGCAACGCGGCGGCAACCTTACAGGCGTCCACTTTCGATTGGCTCGGGGCACTCGGAGATATCGTCGGCGAAGCCGCGACGGGCGGAGCCGATGGT
>QHWL01000279.1:0-3788 GCA_003222555.1 Acidobacteriota bacterium
TGCTCCAGAGTAGCAGACCTTAACCGCGGTGTTCACCGTCGGAAGAGTAACAGGAAAAAGAAGGGGCCTGCTGACGCAGGCCCCCGCGGACGTTCTTCAGAAGATCAGGTTGGCGCTGACCTGCACCATGCGGCCGTCCTCAATCAACGAGGGTTGGAGCCACAGGGGACCATAATTGAAATTCTCCACTTGAATGGCGCTCTTGTTGAATAAGTTGTACAGGTTCAAATTGCCCGTCAGGCGGACCCGTTGCGTGAGCTGCATCCGTTTGCTCACCCGCAGGTCGAGTCGGGTATACCGGTCTTCGAACTGCGATTGCGGCACAATCAGCGGAACCAAGGCGGTGTTCGTGCAGGGGTTTCGGGTGCCGCAGGCCGCCAGACTGCGTCCCAGCGACGGCGCGATCACCGAGTTGGGCGCCGCATAGGTCGCCGTCACGGGCGGCCCCGAGATGTTCTGGAAGATCAGGCTCACGAAGAAGTCCTTGGGGAACGTGTAACTCCCGAAGCCTTTCACCTGCGTCTGGCCTTTGAACGGCGTGACGACTCGGCAGATTGACTGCCCGTTGATGGTCGTGGCGGTAAACGGGACCGTGTTGGGGGTAATGCTCAGGTTGGTGGTAATGCTAGGGAGACTGACCGTCGTGGGCGGAGCTGCGGGCGAGACGCCAGGCGAATCGACGTTGAAGCAGAAATCGTTGACCGTCCGGCCGGTATCGACGCCGCCGCCCAACTGGAAGCCGGAGCTGAGCCGCGCGTTGACACTTACGTCGAAGAAGTCATTCTGGTACGTGATCTTGCCGAAGCTCGAGGCCTGCGATACCACACTGTTGACCTGGCCGAACTTGTTCGGGTTGACGTCGTAGAGGCCGCAGATCGGATACCCGCCGCCGCCAGGCAAGCGGGAATCGCTCGGCGCCGTGACGCAGTACGGACTGAAGTCCGCCGGGGTCACCAACGAGTTATCCGTGGTATAGAAGCTGCCGTACCAGTTGCGATAGTAGCCTGCGTTCAATGAGACGCCGTTCCGGAGCTGGCGCTGCAGTTCGGTCGTGAAATCCCAGTTGTGGCCGCGCTTGCCGGTGCCGTTCAGCACGTCGTTGGCATAGTGGATGGTGGGGTTGATCGCTCCGAAGTTCGTGTTGTTGAGCGCGCCACACTCGCCGTTCGCGCCAAAGTTCCCAAGATCGCAATCCGGCACGTAGTTCCCGTTCGTGTCGTTCCGCGAGCGGTTGACAGTGTTAATCGAGGTCGTGATCGGGTTGAGACCGAGAGTGAAGACCGTACTTCCCTTGGTCACGTAGCGCCCCAGCGCGACTTTGAGCGCGGTCTTGCCGTCTCCGGTTACGTCCCACGCGAGGCCGCCGCGTGGGTTCCAGTCTTTCCAGAAAGGTACGTTGTTGACCTCGTCGTAGTTGCGCGCTGGTACCCACGGCGTGGCGTCCACGTGTTGCGCGGGAATCAGCCCCTTGAAGACGTCGTACCGCAGGCCGTAGTTGAGCGTCAGGCGTTTGACCGTCCACTGATCCTGGGCGAAGAACCCGAAGTCCTTGTTGTTCGCCCGCTGGAGATAGGGGGTGGCCCACTGCGTGATGCTCGTCGGCACCCGGTTGTTGAACGTGTACGCCACGTTCATGCCGCCGCTGACGATCGTGCTGACGTCCTGAACCAACTCCTCGAACTGGAACCCCGTCTTGAAAGCATGGGTGCCGGTCACGTACGACGTAGAGAAGCGCTGCGACCAGCGCGGCACGTCCTTGATCGGGTTGATGCTCCCGGCGGTGGGCGCGTTATAGGTAATGCCGAGCGTCGAGTCCGTGATCGCGATGTCGGTGGGCTTGACGCCGAAAATCGGCTCTGAGTAGGTCGGCCAGCTGCCCTCGACCATTCCCGCGCCGGCTTCGAACAGCAGGCGGTTGGTCCTGGGATAATTCCAGGACGCTTGATAGAGTCCGGCGGGCGTCAGCTTGTAACTGAAGAACGCCTCCGGCGCATTCACGGAACCACTCGCGACGTTCGCCGGGCAATGGCAGTCGCGCTGCGGATCGGCGAAGAAGTTGAACTTGTTGCGCTCCGACGCGCGCCACGTGACGCGCGTGCCCTTGGACTCGTACCACTCGTGTACGTACGCCGGCCGACCGGTGTCGGCCGTGTAGAAGGGCGTGCCTTGCGTCGCGTTGAAGAACTTGCCGGCCGCCTGCCGCTCGTTGCCCCACTGCCGATACGAGAAGTAGAACCACACCTTGTCCTTTTTGATCGGCCCGCCGAGCGTCGCGCCGCTGTCAAAGACATAGCGGACATGGGCCACGGTCGTAAGGCCTCGGCCGCGCAGCGCATCGGTCAGGTTGTCGCTCTGCATGCTGCTGCCGGAATAGAGACCGTTCGCGCCGCCTGAGAAGATATTGGCGCCCTCCTTGGGAACCAGGTTGATCTGGACGCCGTCGGCGTTGGTGTCGGACGAGATGCCGCTCGTCGAGAGCACCGTTTCCTGCACGGTCTCCTGGTTCTGGTTGTAGCCCTGGTTCCCTTGGGAATGCTGAATCCCCATGCCGTCGAACTGGACGATTTGGCCGCCCTTACCGTGATACGAGCCGCCGACCTGGCCGGTGTAGCCACCGGTCACGTCGAAGCCCTCGTTGCCTTTGAAGCCAGGCGTGAGCGCCACAAGGTTATTCAGGTTCTTCACGCTGCTCGGCAGCACATTGAGCAGGTCGCTGGAGACCAGCGTCTGCTTGCGGACGTTCTGCGTGTCCACCAGCGGGGCCGCGCCCGTCACCGTGACCGTCTCCTCGAGGGCGCCGATTTTCATCTCGGCATTGACCGTCGCCGTGAATCCCGACGGCAGGTCGATGCCTTCCCGCTTGAAGGTGCTGAAGCTGGCTAGCGTGAAGGTGACGGAATAAAGGCCGGGCCGCAGATCGACGATGTTGTACCGGCCTTCGCTGTCGCTTACCGCCGTGCGGACCTTTTCGATCAGCGCAGGGCTCGACGCTTCAACCGTCACGCCGGGCAGCACGCCGCCCGAGCTATCTCTGACCACCCCCGCAATCCCGCTCGACGTTGGGGCTTGCGCCGACGCAGTCACGGGAAACAGCAGCGCGCACATAATGATGCTCAGGCCCACGCCGACGACGTTCGCGCGTATCATGAATTTCTCCTCCTGTTACACCCTCGGGCCCAGGCTGCGATTTCCGACACATAATGCATCCGCCTCTGTCACGGCTGCATTTCGTCGCGTGTCAACGCCTAGTGGGTTGGTTTTGGGACGCTGGCTCAGCAAGATCTAATCCGTGTGACTTTAACTCCAGTAAGGTGCCATGAACGGCCGCTAGGAGACGCCGGAATTCAAATGTTTGGCGCGCTCGATCCACGAAGATGAATGCAACCGGGTAGTTCTCGACCCGACGGATTCATCGACACCCCAGCAGGCAAGCACAGAAGACGGCGCGGTTGACACTGAAGAAAAAAAGACCGCGATTGGGCGCTCAGTAAAGCTACGCCGCAGGCCTCCTTCAACGATGATAAGGATAAGAATATGAGAGGGTGGCACGAGGGAATATTCTTTGCAATCCCTTGTTTGCGGGGGCCCGCGTCCCTGACGGCTCCCACCCCTAGACGGTCTTGTTGGCGCACTCCCAGAAAATACGAGCCATCAGTTCGCCGCGGGATCGTGCACCGACCTTGCCGAAAACGGTTTTGACGTGATCTCGCACCGTGTGGCTGGAGAGGTCGAGGCTGTCTGCAACCTCCTTCGTCGAGAACCCGCGAGCCAGGCAGGACGTGACGTCG
>QHWL01000279.1:3817-8322 GCA_003222555.1 Acidobacteriota bacterium
CGCTTTGCCCTACTGGATGGATGGTGACTGCGACGCAGCGCTCCGCGGACCGATGGCCTGTCAGAACGGCTCCATGCACTTCGGCCCAACGCTTGCGTTTCGTTTGCACGCGGACAAAGGGGGGTTCACCGAGCCGGCCGGTCGCGCGGGCGCGTGCTCGAGCGGCCACCAAGGTCACGACGACAGGGACCGAATTGTCCGCGCCGACTGGGCGCAACTTGTCACGGCCTGGTTCGACCGTGTTCAGGTCTTGCAACCATTCCTCAGCCTCGCCGGTGATGCCCTGGATGCGATTGGCGCCATCCAGCAACAGCGTCATTGGCGCAAACCGCGGTGCCTCCGGAGGCAGCCGCCGGGCGCTCCCCCGAAACGCAGCAGCGATGTGACCGGCGACATCGTTCACAAACCCAACCTCTGCCGGCGAGAAGCTGTCGGAGCCCCTCTGCCGGACTAGAGTGAGACATCCCCAACAGGACGATCCGGTGACCAGGCTGGCGCGCAGTTCATCGTGAATGTTGATCTTCTTGTAGATCTCCCTGTAGCGGACGCTGCGCTGAGGTCGTCCTCCGGTTGCGATCTGCAACGCCGAAGCGTGGGTGTCGCCGCGGGCGAGATCGGCGAACTTGTTGACGTCTCGCTCGAGAAGCTCGATTTCCCAGCACCGCCTGCAGACGTCTTTGGACATCGCTTGGAACACTCCGCCTTTGTGGCGCCGGACCCTGCCCATGTGATGATCCACGCCGTGGTCTGCCGGAAGCAATGTCCCGGGATCGAGGCCACGAATCAGCCAGCCGTCAGAGGGCACCGCGCGTTGCACCACGCGAGCAAGGGAGTAAAGCGAGCGCTCTTCCTCGAAAGTGTCCGCCCGGCAGATTTCGGCGATTTCGTGTCGCGCACGCGCAAACTCGCGGTCAGTAGCCATACATCTTGTTCCCTTCTCTCGCGCAATGTCTGAAAACCCGGCCGCTGTCGAAAATCCCGATATGTGTCCGATTATGCGAACGCCCTTCAACGGCAAAGAAACAAGCAAGAGAGTTTTGAAAAACCGGTCGACGACCGCTAACACCGCGTCAGCGTCGCCGTGCAGGGGGCCTGCCGATGCAGGCCCCCCCTCGGACTTCTTTAGAAGATCAGGTTGGCGCTGAACTGGACCATGCGGCCGTCCTGCATCAGCGAGGGCTGCAGCCACAAAGGGCCATAAGTCACGTTCTCGACCTGAATGGCGCTGTTGTTCAGCACGTTGTAGAGGTTGAGGTTCCCTGTCAGGCGAACCCGCTGGGTGAGCTGGACGCGCTTGTTGATTCGCAGGTCGAGTCGCGTGTACCTGCCTTCCCACAGCGTCTGCGGGAGAATCAGCGGCACGTTGGCGGTGTTCGTACAGGGGCTTCTCGTGCCGCAGGCCGCCAGGTTGCGGCCCAGGGACGGTGCGATCACGGAGTTGGACACCGCGTAGGTCGCCGTCACAGGCGGGCCCGAGATGTTCTGGAAGATGAGGCTCACGCCGATGTCCTTCGGAAACGTGTAATTCCCGAAAGTTTTCAGCTGCGTTTGGGCCCTGAACGGCGTGACGACTCGGCAGAAATGTTGTCCGTCAATGGTCGTGGCGGTAAACGGTGTCGGATTGGTACCGACGACAGTTACACCGGGGAGCAGACTTGCACCCGCTCCGGTGATGGGCACGGCGCCTGGCGAGTCGACGTTGTAGCAGACGTCGTTGACCGAGCGTCCCGTGTCGATGCCGCCGCCGAATTGAGCGCCTGAGCCCAATCGCGCGTTGACCGTGACGCTGAAGAAGTCGTTGAGCTGTGTTTGCTTCCCGTAGTTCGACGTCTGTGTCACCAGGTTGTTGACCTGGCCGAATTTCGACGGGTTGACATCGTACAAACCGCAGACCTGATACCCGCCGCCGCCGGGGAGGCGCGAATCGGTCGGCGCCGTGACGCAGTACGAATCGAAGTTCGCGGGCCCCACCAACGTGTTGTCGGTGGTGAGGAAACTGCCGTACCAGTTGCGATAGTAGCCCCCCGCCACCGACACGCCGGGGCGGAGCTGATGTTGAATTTCGCTCGTGAAATCCCAGTTGTAGCCGCGGCGGCCGTAGCCGTTGATCGCATCGTCGGCGTAGTGGATGGTGGGATTGATCCCGCCGAAGTTCGTGTTGTTGAGGGCGCCGCACTCGCCGTTCAAACCCTTATTCGCCAGGTCGCAGTCCGGTGCGTAATTCCCGTTGGTGTCGGTCCACGTGCGCGTCACTGTGTTGATCGAGGTCGTGATTGGGTTGAGCGCGATGGTGATGTTCGTGCTGTTCCTGGCCACGTACCGCCCCATCGCCACTTTGACCGCCGTCTTCCCATCCCCGAACACGTCCCAAGCCGCACCCCACCGAGGATCCCAGTCCTTCCACAAGGGTGAATTGTTGATCTCGGGATAGTCGCGCGCCGGGACCCACGCATTGGCCTCCACATGCTGAACCGGCACCAATCCCTTGAAGTAGTCGTACCGGAGTCCGTAGGTAAGCGTCAGGCGCTTGATCGTCCACTGATCCTGCGCGAAGAACCCGAAATCCTTGACATTGTTCCTCGTCTGATACGGCGTCGCCCACTGAGTGACCTGCGTCGGCACGCGATTGTTGAACCCGTACGCCACGTTGCCGGCCACGATCGTGCTGATGTCCTGAACTAGTTCCTCGAGCTGGAACCCGGATTTGAACGCGTGGCTCCCCGTGACGTAAGACGTCGTGAAACGCTGCGACCAGCGCGGGACGTCCTTGATGGGGTTGATGCTCCCGGCGACAGGGGCGTTATACGTGATGCCGGACGCCGCATCCGTGATCGCAATGTCGGTGGGCTTCACGTTGAAGATCGATTCCGAGTAGGTCGGCCAACTACCTTCGACGAGCGCAGTGCCGGCCTCGAACAGGAGCCGGTTCGTCGCCGGGTAATTCCAGGTCGCCTGATACAGGCCGGCTGGTGTGAGCCTGTAGCTGAAAAACGCTTCCGGCGCGTCGATCCTTCCGCTCGCCACGTTCGCCGGGCAATGGCAGTCGCGCTGCGGATCGACGAAGAAGTTGAACTTGTTGCGCTCCGTCGCGCGCCACGTGATGCGCGTCGCCTTCGATTCGTACCACTCGTGCACGTACGCCGGCCGGCTCGTATCGGCCGTGTAGAACGGCGTGCCTTGCGTCGCGTTGAAGAACTTGCCGGCGGCCTGCCGCTCGTTGCCCCATTCCCGGAACGAGTGGAAGAACCACAGCTTGTCCTTCTTGATCGGGCCGCCCAGAGTGAAGCCGCTGTCAAAAACGTACCGGACCGTGGTCACGGTGGTGAGGCCGCGGGCACGCAGCGAGTCGTTCAAGTTGTTGCTCTGCAGACTCTTGCCCGAGTAGAGGCCGTTGGCCGCGCCCGAGAAATTGTTGGCGCCTTCCTTGGGCACCATGTTGATCACGACGCCGTCCGCATTGGTGTCGGCCGAGATCCCGCTCGTCGAGAGCACCGTTTCCTGCACGGTCTCCTGGTTCTGGTTGTAGCCCTGGCCGCCGGTCGCGTGAGCGATCTGCATGCCGTCGAAAGCGACGTTGGTGCCGCCTTTGCCGTGATACGCGACGCCGACGGTGCCGGTGTAGCCGCCGGTGATGTCGAAGCCCTCTTGACCGCGGAATCCGGGGGTGAGCGACACGAGGTTGTTCAAGTTCTTCACGCTGCTCGGCAGCAGGTTGAGGAGGTCGCTGGACACCAGCGTCTGCTTGCGGACGTTTTGCGTGTCGACCAGCGGTGCGGCGCCCGTGACCGTGACCGTCTCCTCGAGGGCGCCAATTTTCATTTCACCATTCACCGTTGCCGTGAACCCCGACGGCAAGTCGATGCCTTCGCGCTTGAAGGTGCTGAAGCTGGGAAGGGTGAAGGTGACGCTATAGGTGCCGGGTCGCAGATCGACGATGTTGTACCGGCCCTCGCCGTCGGTGACGACGCTGCGGACTTTTTCGATGAGGGCCGGGCTGGCGGCTTCCACCGTGACGCCGGGCAGCACTCCTCCCGAGGCGTCTCTGACGACCCCCGCAATCCCGCTTGCGGTTGCCTGCTGCGCTGAGGCGGCCGGCGACAGCAGCAGCACGTACATGATGACGCTGAGGCCCACGCCGACGACGTTCGTGCGTACCATTTCTTCCTCCTTCTAATCACACCCTTGGGCCCAGGCTGCGATTACCGACGCACCATGCACCCGCATCATCCTTGATGTCACGGCTGCACTTCGTCGCGTGTCAACGCCTAGCGGGTCAGTTTTGAGACCGTCGATCTATATCAATAAATGTTGGCGCTCGTGGCGGCGATTCCTCCTATCCCTGCTTACGTCAGGGTCTCAACACATATTCGGGAGTCGTGGGGTTCTGCCCTTTGAAGCAGCAGCTTGCCAGGAAATTCGGCCGGTAGGGGCTGCTGAAACTGTTGTTGTACTGTGGGAGCTTGCCGACTTTCGCCGGGCCGTTGATCCGAGCGAGCACCCGGTCG
>QHWL01000279.1:8327-9087 GCA_003222555.1 Acidobacteriota bacterium
AGCTGGTCGACGTTCCATCCCACAAGCTTGCCCTTCCAGTAGACGACCTTGCCCGCAATGAGCACGTCGCGGACGTGGCGAGGATTCATCATCGTCACAATGGTGCCGGGCACGTTGTTCATCGGCCAGGTGTTGATGCTGCGGGCCTCGAGCACGACGATATCGGCTTCCTTGCCAGGGGTAAGCGTGCCGACTTTGTCCAGAATGCGATTGGCTGCCGCACCCGCGATGGTGACCATCTCGATGCACTGACGAGACGTGAGCAGTTGCGGGATCGGGAGATTGCCGGGATTGCTCTCCTTGAATGCAAGATCGTTGGCCAACGCGCGCTGCAGACAGAAGGCGCCCCGCATCAGCGAGAACGGGTCGGTGGTCATGTTCGTGTCGACGTCGGGGCTCAGGCTGGGCAGGATGCCGTGATTGAGCGCCTGCTGAAATGGCGGCATCCCGTGCCCCATCTGCATCTCGATGATGTTGGCAATCGAGACGTGCGCGCCTCGGTCGCGCCAGATCTCCCACCGTTTCGAGTCGCTCTTGTTCGGATAGCCCGAGGAGCTAGGACCGATCTGCGCGTACGGCTCGTCCTGCCAGCGCGTGCAGTGGACGAAGGTGACGTCCGACCAATCGGTGCCGTTCCTATTATCGGCCGCGGCGGGGATGATCGCGTTCCCGTTGCCGTGGCTGTTGATCAACGCGCCGAACGAGCGGCCGAGCTGCCACCCGGTGTAGTTGGCGCCCTGGAAGGCTGGCGTGGGACCAC
>QHWL01000280.1 GCA_003222555.1 Acidobacteriota bacterium
GACTCAATCGCCATCCAGCCCGTTGCCGGAACTGTTGAGTCCGCCGAGCCCAGATCTCGCGGACCACCCGAGTTTTCGCGCGCGCCTCGACACCCTCGATCGGGGACTGGCCGACGGCCATGCCAGCCTCGAACCGGCAAGATCACGGTCACCCACCATCGTTCCGCCGTTGAACAGACCGCAACCGCCACCGACGGCGATGCCGAGCGCAGCGGCGCGCGCGCCCGTTGCGAGTTCCGCTCCGTTACCGCCTGCGACCGGGCCTGGCGGGCGCCCGCTGCTGGACCTGTTTGCGGTCGAGCCCGCCCCGGCGACCCCCGCCGTCGCGCCCCCGGCTGCCCAAACGCGTGCGCGTCAGCCTCGTCGAGACATTACTGACGCGCCGATGCCCCGGTTCAGCGATGTGCCAGACGACGACTCAGACCTTTCCGAGGATTCAACGATCGGTGACGGCGACTTGTCGGAAAGCCGCTCGCCACGGCTCACGACGCTCGGCTTCGCCGCCTTCATGTTGGTGATGATGCTTTTGGGGGCCTCGATCAGTGCGTTGGTGTTTCACGCGCGAGTTTCAGGGATCATCGTACAGTGGGAAAGCGTTTCCACCAGCGCTTCCCCACCCGCCGCTGCGCACCCCAATCCCAAGTGAGGGGTGGCGGGGCTGCCAGTTCACTTCCACCACCGATCACTGCACCTCGCACCGGGCGATATTTCGCCTGTCGCGGTACGCTCGATGGCAGTTCAGGCAGGACTCGGCGACCTCATTGGTGGCCTCGATCACGGCATCCTGGTTCCTGGATTGCGATGCCTTGTATGCAGTCCGTCCGGCCTCCACCAGGCCCTGAGTGAACTTGATCCAGTCGGGCCGATCCACTGGGACGGGCTTGCCGTTCTCACAGCGGCGACCGGGCGTCAGCAACATCGGTGCGGACTCGACCAGGGCCACGGCGGCAATATCGACGAGCATCCATCCCTGATAGACGTCCGCGAAACGGTCGGTCAAGGACGAGTCGGACGTTGAGGCACCGGTGACCTTCTTGGCGGGATCCTTCGTCTGGACGTCGAAAATAATATTCGACGAGGGAAAAAGGATCCCCCCCATCACGTCATTCACGCTTCCAAACGCGGGGAAAGACGGCGCCCCGGCGACTGCGCTTGCCGGCCGGGACGGCGTCGCCGGCGCCGGGAGCGTGATGAGCTTCAACGCGGCCGCGTCGGAGGGGAGCTCCGCCCGTCCCGTGGGGAACTTGCCGACCTGAAGTATGTAGGCCACGATGTCGGCCGACTGCCGTTCGGTGAGCTTCCCTGGATCGTCGGCGGGCATCGTGTTCTTGATCTTGTCGACGAGATCCGCCAGCGTCTGCGTGTTCCAGTCCCCGATGAAATCGTCGCCGACCAGCGGGGGCGCGATGTCACCTCCCAGCGTCGCGCCGTGACATTGGGCGCACCGGTCGGTGTACAACGTCTGGCCTCTTTTTGCTTGCGCGTCGGTGTACACCCCGTCCTTGGCTGTTCGTGGCTGCTGTGCGTACGCAGCGAGCGAGAACGATCCGGCCAGCGCACAGAACAACAATGCCGTTGCAGGCGCGCCGCAGGCGGATAAAACGGCAAATGATCTCGCTCTTTCCGCACGACGTCCGCGTCGGTTGAAACACGAAAACATCATTTCCTCCGGTCCAAAGACTCTATCATGACCTATTTCCCATCCTCAGCAGGAGCCGCGTACGGCGGCGTGACCCCGCGGCCAAGCATAGCTGCGGCCTTGCTCGCCGCGCTACGATGGGATGACATGACCTCGCCACGCATCCTGACGGCCGACCGCGGCGACGCCGGACGGCGTCTCGACCTCGTGCTCCATCGGCACCTGACAGACGTCTCCACGGCCACTCGCACGCGCGTCCAGCAGTGGATCGAGAACGGGCAGGTCACCGTGAACGGCACGCCGGTCCGCCGGGCGGCCCGACGCGCGGCGCTGGGCGATGTCGTGACCATCGTTGTCCCCGGCGCGGCGCCCCGCCGTGCGATGGCCGCGGAAGACGTGAGGCTCGACATCCTGTTCGAGGACGACCACCTGCTTGCGCTCGACAAGCCGGCTGGTGTGGTCGTGCACCCGGCCTACGGGCACACGCAGGGCACGCTGATGAACGCGCTCCTCTGGCATTCGCGCGGCTGGCCGGCCACCGACCGGCCCTCGCTCGTCGGCCGGCTCGACAAGCTCACCTCGGGAATCGTCATCGTGGCCAAGAGCGCGGCCGTCCACGCCGCGCTGCAGCGCACGATGGCGTCGAGCCAGAGCGAAAAAGACTATCTGGCCGTCGTGTACGGGCGCGTGAACGTGGCTCGCGGCGAGATCGACTTGCGGCTGGGCCGCGATCGGGACGACCCTCGGAGGGTCGTCGCGTCGGCCCAGGGAACCGCGTCGGGCGCGCAGAGCCTGACGCTCTTCGAGCGGATCGCGCGCGTGGCCGCGCCGCGCGCCGGGCTGTCGCTGCTCCGCTGCCGTCTGGCGACGGGCCGTACGCATCAAATCCGCGTCCACCTGGCGGCGCGCGGCTGGCCGCTCGTCGGCGACCCGACGTACGGCGAGCCGCGATGGTCGCAGATTGTCGACCCCGCGCTCGCCGCCGCGCTTTGCGCATTCGGGCGGCAGGCGCTCCACGCGTGGCGCGTCGCCTTCACCCATCCTGTCACGCTCGACAGGTTGAGGATCGAAGCCCCGGTCGCGCAAGATCTCCAAGGCCTGCTGACCGCTTCAGGCCTTTCACCGCTGTTGCTGTCCGCACTCGAGCGCAGACAACTATGAAACTCCTCTACGCCTACCTGCGAAATTACTCGTGGCTCGTGGCGCTCGCGCTGGCGCTGGCCACCATCAACCAGGTGTTCTCGCTGCTGGATCCGCTCATTTTCCGGCACGTCATCGACCAATACGCCACCCGCTTTCAGGAATATACGACCGCCGAGTTCTTCACAGGCGTCAGTCTTCTGCTCGGCGCCGCGGTAGGGGTGGCATTCATCTCGCGCGTCGCGAAGAACTTCCAGGACTACTACATCAACGTGATTACGCAGCGGCTGGGCGCGCAGCTGTACTCGGACGGGATTCGCCACTCGCTCCAGCTCCCCTATTCGGTGTTCGAAGATCAACGCAGCGGAGAGACGCTCGGCAAGCTCCAGAAAGTACGAACCGACGTCGAGAAGCTCATCGCGACGGCCATCAACGTCCTGTTCACTTCGCTCGTCGGCATCATCTTCGTCATGGCCTATGCGTTCAGCGTGCACTGGCTGATTGCTCCGGTGTACTTCCTGACGGTGCCGATTCTCGGGGTGCTCAGTTCCGTTCTGAGCCGCCGCATCAAGCAGATCCAGAAGGTCATCGTGCGGGAGACGACGGCGCTGGCCGGGTCGACGACCGAGTCACTTCGCAACATCGAGCTCGTCAAGGGTCTCGGGCTGGCGCAGCAGGAGATCGATCGACTGAACCGGACGACCGGCAAAATCCTGAGTCTGGAGCTGAAGAAGGTTCGATATCTGAGGAGTCTCAGCTTCATCCAGGGTACGTCGGTGAACTTCCTTCGCACGTGCATCATGTTTCTGATGCTCTACCTCATTTACACGCGCGCCATCACGGTCGGCCAGTTCTTTTCGCTGTTCATCTATTCCTTCTTCATTTTCGGACCGCTTCAGGAGCTCGGGAACATCATCAACGTCTATCGTGAAACCGAAGCGTCGCTCAACATGTACCAGGAGATTCTGCGAATCCCGGCAGAGCCGAGGCCGGCCCGTCCGGCTCCGCTCCACGATTTGAGGACCCTCGGGTTCGAGCACGTGACCTTCCAGCACCAATCCGCTTCGTCGCCGGCCGTGAGCGACATTTCCTTCAAGGTGCAACGGGGGGAGACCATTGCGTTTGTCGGGCCATCCGGCGCCGGAAAGACGACGCTCGTGAAGCTGCTGGTGGGCCTGTATCAACCC
>QHWL01000281.1:0-4532 GCA_003222555.1 Acidobacteriota bacterium
CAATGACGACACCAGCCGTGATCGTCATCCAGATCGCGCGGACCCGAGCGAGGGCGCCGGCCTGCCATAAAACCAAGCCGGCGCCGACGACGAAGACGAGATAGGCGATGAGGTAGAGGTGGATGAAGCGCACAGCCACCCGGCCGTTCACCTCTCCCTGTCTTCCTTACCGCTGTAGATTCACCACCAGCGCGGCGCGACGGTTGAGCCGGCGCGTCTCCTCCCGCGCGTTGTCGTACTTGGGCCGCTCCTCCCCGTAGCTGACGGTTTGCAGCCGATTGCCCGTGACGCCGCGGCCGAGCAGGTAGGCGCGCACCGCATTGGCGCGCCGGTCGCCGAGCGCCAGGTTGTATTCGGCCGTGCCGATGTTGCAGGTGTGCCCTTCGATGATGACGCGAAGCATCGGGTCCTCGCGGAGCGCGTTGACCGCTTCGTCGAGCACCCGCGTCGCCTCCGGCCGCAGCGAGTAGCGGTCGAAGTCGAAGTAGACATCTTCGAAGGTGTAGGTGCGCGCCGGCGGGCGCGTCACCTGAATGGTGACCGTGTCGGACGCCGTCTTGTTGTCGGTCGGGCAGGTCACCGTGACCGTCACCGGGACCGATCCTTCCTGATTGGGCGCCGTCCACAGCGTCTGCCGGTCGGCCGGATTCGCCAGCGTGCCGCTTGGCGCCGTCCACCGATAGGTGACCGTGCAGCCAATCGAGTCCTGCGCGGTCGCCGTGACCGTCGAGCTCCGGAGCACTTCCACCGTGCACGGATCGCACTGCGCGCGCACCGTTAAGTTGTGGACCGGGGCGGGCGGCGGGGGTGGGGGCGGCGGCGGCGGGGGGGGCGGCGGTGGCGGCGGCGGCGTGTACACGCGCACGCCGGGGTGATAGCCCAGACGCACTTGCCAATCCCAGTAGTCGGCGAACGGATCGGTGTCGGTCAGCGCCGGATTGCGCTCCTTCCGCGGAACGTTCCAACTCAACCCGCCCCCGACGAAGAAGCCGTTGGGCGCCTGAAACGTGAGGCCGGCCGTCGCGCGCGTCAGCTTCTCGGTTTGGGACACCAGCGGCGGCCGGGTCCCGTCACGGCCGACCAGCGTCGCCGTCGTGAGGCTCGCCGTGTCGCTCGACGGCACGACGCCGTTCAACTCCGTGAACACCCGCAGCGGGCTGCGCGAGGGAAACGCCGCCCCCGCCCCCCACCGGAACGCGCTCGTCGGCACGTCGAACCCGTCAGGGGTGCCGCGGAATTCGTACCCCGCAGCCCCGGACACCTCCACCACCTTGGCCGCTTCCTTGCTCGCGATGAAGTCGAGCAAGACATCGGCTTTGCCGGTGCCGTTGCCGACGTCCTTCTTCGCCGTCGGGAGCTTCACGATGCCGCGGACGGCGAGCGCAGCCGGATTCTGGCGATACTCCGACCACAGATTCACCTTCGCGCCCACGTAGAAGTCGCCGACGTTGTCGCCCGTCCACGGCTGGTTGACGCGAGGATAGCGATCGACGATCCCGCCGATGGCCGGATCGGTCACGAACATCGGGATGATGTCGCGATCGATGCGCGTGTCGAAGAGGAACGACCCGAAGACCTCGGCTCGCTGCCCGAGGCCGACCCCGAAGGTCCCGGCGAAGTCGCCGACGTTGGTGTACCCCTGGATGAAGTCTGTGCCGCGCCGATACCCGCTGACCGACCACTTACCGTGCGCGAGCACTTCGGCGGTCGGCACATACCACAATCCAGTGTCGCCGTAGAACGTCGTCGTGGCGGGGCGGGTGGCGACGTCGGAGGACTGGGACGTGGACGGTTGCGCGGTTTGCGTCGCGGTCGAAGTCGTCTGGGCGCCCGCCGCCGAGGCCCACAAGACAAGAGCTGTGAGGCCAATGGTGCGAAGCGTAATCGTCATCAGGCTGTACCTCCGCGGTAACAGCAATTCAGCATCTATCTCAGCAATATAGTACGAGGTGTATAGGAAGTCAATCCAGCGAGTAAGGTCCCGCGGGGTTGCGCAGATTTTCCACGACGCGATCGTGCGAGGGAAATTTACGTGTCCTTCTGACGCTTGGGCCCGACGATCCAGGCGATGACGATGCTGAGGAGGTAGAGAGCGATCATCGGCGCCGCAAAGATGGTTTGCGTCATCATGTCGCCGGTGGGCGTGATCACGGCAGCGATGATGAAAGTCAAAAGGAGGGCGTACTTCAAATTCGCAACCAGAAACCGCGCCGTGAGCAGCTTCATCTTCGCGAGGAAGAACACGACGGTCGGCATCTGGAACACGATACCCATGCCGATGAGCATCTTCGAGTACAGCCCGAAGACGTCCTCCAGCTTGGGCATGAAGGCGAGCTCGGGCGTATTGAAGCTGGCGAAGAACGCCATCATGAACGGAAACGAGATGTAGTGGTTGAACGCGGCGCCGGCCAGAAATCCCAGGGTGGTGAAGAGGACAAACGGAATCGCAAACCTCTTTTCGTTTGAGTACAGGCCGGGCGCGATAAACCTCCACACCTGGTACATGATGAACGGCGCCGCGAGCATCACGCCGATGATGAGCGCAATCTCGATGTAGAGCGAAAAGGCTTCACCGGGCTGGGTGTAGATCAGCTTGACGCCAGGCGGCAGCGCCCGCCGCGTCGGCGCGAAGATGAAGTTGAAAATCCTGTCGATGAATCCGAAACCGAGCAGAACGCAGACGGCGATCGCGATGCACGAATTGATGATGCGCTTCCTGAGCTCATCGAGATGCTCCAGAAACGACATCTTCGAGCTTGACGCATCATCGTCTTCCTCGAGAGGGGAGTCGAAGGCCCGAGACTGAGGGCCGGGGAAAGGTACCAGGGCCATTGAATCGCAGACGGAGAATTACGCGCCTTGATCGGCTTTGCGCACCGGCACCGGCTCTTCCGCCCGAGGCACCGGCGCCGTCGTCGCGGCCTGCGCTGCGGTGGCTTTCGACGCCTCCATCGCGGAGCGCTGCTCCTCGAGATGAATCTCCTCCTCGAGAGTGCTGCGGAGCTCGTTGGAGGCCTTCTTGAATTCAGCGAGGCTCTTGCCCAGGGAGCGGCCCAGTTCAGGCAACTTCCGGGGACCAAACACGATGAGAGCGATCACGAAAATGATGATCAGCTCCGGCATGCCAATAGAACCAAACATGGTGCTCCTGCTTTCCTAAGAACCGGGGCCAAATCCGCTAACTGCATTATAGAAACGGGCTTCCGAGGGGTCAAGGGGTTCCGTGCTGCCGCGGTGCCCAGAAGTCATTGATCGTAAGGAAGTTATCTGGTACGATGCACGACATGCGACGCTATCGTTCCCTCTCAGCCGTTGTGTTTGCGATTGTCGTCTCGGCTCTAGTCGGAGGGTTCTTCGGCAGAAGCGCTCTTGCCGTCGACGACAAGGTTCCCGAGCACTACAAGACCTTCAGTGCTGCATTGAACGCGATCGAGACCACTTACGTCGACAAGGTCGAGTCCGATCGTCTCGTTTACGGCGCCGTCCGCGGCATGCTGGGGACGCTCGATCCGCATTCGAGCTTCTTCGATCCGCGGGAGTACGCGCAGATGCGCGAGCGGCAGGAAGGCCGGTACTACGGCCTTGGCATCACCATCGTGGCCATCGACGGCGACATCACTGCCCAGGGCGTGTTCGAGGGATCGCCGGCCTTCAAGAAGGGCGTGCGCCAGGGCGACGTCATCGCGAGAATCGCCGGCGAGGACGCCAAGGGCTGGACGACGGAACAGGCGATGCGCAAGCTGCGGGGGCCCAAGGGCACCAACATCGAGATTTCCATCAAGCGCCGCGGCTACGACCAGCCGATTCCCATCGAGGTGACGCGCGACGAGGTGTACATCCCGACCGTCCCTGCGTACTTCATGATCGACGCGACGACGGGGTACATTCGGATGCAGGATTTCGGCGAGAACACGGACCGCGACGTGAAGCACGCTCTTCACGATCTGGCCTCGAAAGGGATGCGCCGCCTGCTGTTCGACATCCGCGGTAACCCCGGCGGACCGCTCGATCAGGCGATTAAGGTCGCCAACGAATTCCTGCCGCGCGGCAAGATGATTGTGTACACGCGGGGGCGGGTCGCCAATTCCGATCAGGATTATCGCGCGACCGAAGACAGCGAGTTCACCGACATCCCGATCGTCATCCTCACGAACAGAAACAGTGCGAGCGCGTCGGAGATCGTCACCGGCGCGCTGCAGGATCACGACCGCGCCTACGTGGTGGGCGAAACGACGTTCGGCAAAGCGCTCGTGCAGTCGGTCTACCGCATCAGCGGCGGCGCAGGACTGGCGCTCACGACCGCGCACTATTACACGCCGAGCGGCCGGCTCATTCAGCGGCCGTGGGACGCGACCTTCGACGAGTACCTCACCTACACGCTGCGGGACCAGGATGCGGATCGGCCGCACAATCCGAGCGACCTGAAACATACCGACGCGGGCCGTCCGGTGTACAGCGGCGGCGGTATCGAACCCGACAAGCGCATCGCCGGCCCCAACGAAGGCTTCAACCCGTCGAGGGTCGGACGCATG